>JAONJW010000046.1 GCA_028377305.1 Prolixibacteraceae bacterium
TCCTATTTTTTTTTCTAGGAAATTCAATTGCTCAAGCTAAGAAAGTGAAATTTGGAAAAGTGTTGAAAGAAGAACTAACGTCAACATTCAGTAGCATAGATAGTACGGCCAATGCAGAGTATCTTTACAAATCTAAACATATCTACTTTTCTTATATCGCTAATAGAGGCATTGTTGTTAACGAGGTAGTTCATGAAAGAATTAAGATTTACAACAAAGAAGGACTAAATTATGCTAATAAGCTTATCTCCTACTATAGTCCTGAGTTCTCTTCGAAGAAAAAAGAGGTGGGGGCAGTTAAAGGCTACACATATAACCTTGTGGATGGTAAAATAGTTAAAGAACGATTAAAAGAGAGTTCCATATTTAAAGAACGCAAAAATAAATACTACAATACAAAAAAGATCGCTTTCCCAAACGTCAGGGAGGGCTCTATAGTGGAGTATAAATATCAGATACAGTCGGATTTTATCTCCATTAGTGATATCTTTTTCGAAGAAGCGATCCCCATTAAGAAGTTCTTTTCCATTGTACAAATTCCGGAATACTACATCTTCAATCTAAAACAGCAAGGGTATCACGGTATTAAACCTGTAACAGGGGTGGAAAATGGACAGTTCCAATCGCTAACTAGCAAAAATGGTCTTCCGTTCTCTTTTCAACAGAATACATATGAATTTCAAGCAAGTAATATTGAAGCTTTCGATAACAATGAGCCATATTCAGGGAACGTTCGACCTTATGTTGGTAAGGTTGTATTTGAGTTGTCCGGAATAAACTTCCCAGGTGAGGTATATGAGAACTACTCTATGTCTTGGTTAGCTGTATGTGATCAAATTAGCAAAAACTACGACTTTACAAATGAGCTAGAGAAAAAAGAGTATTATAAGAAAGCGCTTGCTAATATTCTTTTATCTGCAAAAGATGAACAACAGAAGATCATGGCCATCTTCGATTACGTTAAAACCAATGTTAGCTGGAATCAATTTTATGGTATATTTACCAATAAAGGGGTCAGACATGCCTTCAAGAACCATGAAGGAAACTGCTCTGAGATAAACTTAATGCTGACCTCCATGCTAAGAAGTGCTGGATTAGAAGCCAACCCTGTTTTGATTAGTACAAAATCACATGGTGCTCCACTATTTCCAACTATAGATGGATACAACTACGTTATTTCTGTTGTACACCTTGAAGACAATGATATATTACTTGATGCAACAGATAGATATTCAGCGCCCAATATCATTCCTACAAGATGTATCAATTGGAAAGGATTTGAAATTCGTCCTAATAAAACATTTAAATGGATTAACCTAGTTCCTAACACTTACTCGACATCTAATTATAACTTGTTTATCCAACTTGATTCAAATGGAAAGATTAATGGAACATTGCGTAGACATTTCTCCAATCATGCTGCTACTAATTATCTTTATAGGATCGAAAATAAAAGCGATGAGACAATAATTGAATCTTTAGAAAACAAATACAATATTGACATCAAGGATTACAAGAAAAGTGATCCTATACAGTATAATAAGAGACAGGACAAGCTATCTTTTAGCACGGACAAATTCATCACAAGAAACAGTAATGAATTAGCGGTTTCACCTCTTTGCTTTTTAAAATATAATTCAAATCCTTTCAAAGCAGAAAAACGACATTTCCCTGTAGATTTTAAAGTCCCGAACAGTAAAAAATCTACGGTAAGCATCGCCATACCAAAAGGCTACAAGGTGAAATATATTCCTGAATCTAAAGCATTTCAGTTACCTGATAATTTAGGCACCTACAGCTACAGAGTTCAAAATACAGGGTTTGCATTATCGTTAGTTACGGAGCTCAAAATAAACATGCATATCTTTGGTCCGAACTACTATCCAGCACTAAAGGATTTCTTTGAAGCAATTACCAAACAAGAGGTAGAAAAGATTGTCTTTACAAAGGGATAAGACTTGCATTCAAATCATAAATGCAACAATATAATTAGGCACAATTAAGAGAAGATTATAAAATAATCTTCTCTTAAACATAGACTTTATTCAATGAACTAAAATAGAGATATCCTCGATTAGTTTTTTTAAATAATCATGATCGTTTGACATATATAAATCCTCCTAAGATGGCTGTAATAGGTGCAACTAGCACCAATCCAAAACTACCGATCATGGTATGCAATAATTCACCAGCAACATAGTTGAGGTTAAGAATATTCACTGCAGGAGTCCCTTGTGCAATAAATACCATAAGTAATGCACTAAATCCTCCAGAATAGGCTAATAACAGAGTAGTAGTCATTGTACCAATCACCCCACGACCGATATTAAACCCCGAACGTATTAAATCACGGGTACTCATAGAGGGTTTTACCGAAATAATTTCATATTGTGATACTGAAATATCCATAGCAATATCCATCATGGCACCAGAAGACGATATGAAGATACTTGCCAAAAAAATCTGTGTGAGATTAAGTTGATTATATCCTGAATACAATAACGTTTCAGAAAAAGGTTTAATCGCACCATGGACATTAAAAAGCGTCCCAAATACAAGAGACAAGATGGCTGTTACAATCACACCTACAATAGATCCGGATAATGCTACAAATCCTTTCTTATTCACCCCTGCAACTAGTAATATGATTACAGAAGTAATTAGTGCTACAATTGCCAATGAGATAGTAACGGGAGGATAACCTAACAAGAACCCAGGGAGGAGTAACTTCCATATAACAATGCCTGTAAAAGCAAATGAAAGGATCGCTTTTACACCTACAAAACCCGCAAAAGAGATTAAAAATGCAAAAAATAGAATCATAAGCCAGAATTCAATGCTTAGACGGTAATGATCAATCACATTTACATTTACTACACTTTTCAGATTCTCATCCAAATTCAAAACGACCAATGCATTCTCTCCTGGATTAAAGATCTTGTCAAATTCCATACGACCAACAAGCTGATTGAAAGCACTTAAAGTATCACCTTTGAAGACTCCAGCTTTTATCACGATCTCAAGTATCTGGTTTCCAGTCTTCACTATACCTGTCTCAATGATTTCACGATTATCGACCGTTAATACTTCTGCTTTTACTCTTTTTGAATAGACATCCTCTTCTTTATCAAAAGGAGATGGAAGTAGATATATTACGAACGTAAACAACCCTATTATTAATGGGAAGAGATACTCTTTTCTAATTTTAGCAAACATACTTCATAAAAATAAAAGAATGATCCTCCCCTCTGATGACAGGAGGATCACGATAAGTTTTATAGGCTCTATAAGTTCATTAGAACCTCAATATTCTTTGGCATGTCTGTGTTATCAAAATATCCCTCAAAAAGGTAAGCACCCGAACCAATAGCTCTTACTGGAATAGGAGTTGCAGTATGCGAGAATGTAGTCCATCCAAGACCCGCTTTTTGAGCCAAAATATGACACGCTGTAACCGTGACAGGGTCATAACTGCCATATAACTGGAAGTATTGATCTCTATTTGAAATTTTCTCCCCTTTACCAAAACTCTGGTCGTAAGCTTGTTTCATCTGTCTTATCTCATATTCTGACAGTATCATCTCTTTTTCCCCAGAATCAAAGCCATAGTTATCACGCACAGCTTTCATCACTTGATCGAAAGAAGCACCCGTTTTTTTCATTTCTTTAATTCTTGCAGAGAACACTTCGTATGAGCTCTTTTGATTTTTCAACAACTTAAAGTCAGAGTGATAATGTGAACCAGAAAAACCAAGTCCAAGACCTCCTGTCTCATGGTCACCACAAACTACAATCAAAGTCTCTTTAGGATGTTTTTCATAGAAGTCTAAAGCTTTTTGAATAGCTAAGTCAAATTGAATAACCTCATTAATTGCGGTAGCCGCATCATTTGCATGACAAGCCCAATCAATTTTCCCACCCTCAACCATTAGAAAGAATCCTTTTTTGTTATCTAAGACCTCAATAGCTTTCTGAGTATAGTCTCCCAAAGATAAATCTCCTTCTGTCTGGTCTATTGAATAAGGAAGAGATTTTCCTCCAGCCAAACGATAATTAATTGCAACAACCTTATCATCACCTTTCTTAATTTTACGGAAAGCCTCATTGGTTTTCACAAATGTATATCCATTTTTCTCTGCCAAGGTGATTGCGTTCTCTTGATGATCGTTAATTTTAGCCCCATCATCAAGTCCCATATTAGCAACTGAGTTCTTTTTTACAGTTTTGCCATCTCCTTCAGGGTGTTTGATTCCACCTCCACCAAAGAAATTAAACTGACTCTTACCCAAGTCCACACTAATATTATAATATTTATTCCTAGAAGGTTGATGTGCATAAAAAGACGCAGGTGTCGCATGATCTAAAGAGACCGACGTGACAACACCGACTTTATAGCCTTTGTCTCTAGCTTTCTCAGCAATAGTTACAAGAGGCTTCTGCTTAGATGCATCCATACCAATAGTACCTATAGATGTCTTATTTCCAGTAGATAGCGCTGTTCCTGCAGCCGCAGATCCTGTAATAAAGCGATTCTCCGCATAAGTTGTATAAAAACCTTGCGTAGGAAAAGTATTCATTGAAAGTTTTTGAATACCCTCTTTTCCATTTAATGCTGCCAAGTACGCCTCCGCTGCATTAGATTGAGACAATCCAAAACCATCACCAATAAAATAGAATACATATTTTGGTTTCTTTCCCTTAAAATGGCTTCGTTTCTCATTCAACTTATTTGGTTGCGACGCAAAAAGCATTTGTAAGGACAAAACACAAATGCATAATAGAGAAAATCTCCTTTTCATAATTCATTTATTTAGTTAATTAGCAATCTTCTTGTAGAGTAAAACCACAGCTTATGATAGGCAAACTTAATAAATTAAGACAAAAAAGTCTATAAATAACATCTCTTAAATTACAGGTAAGCAAAAGCTCTGAGTATTTTTCATCTGAAGTAAGTGTAAAGGTAGGTGCTATAATGCGCAAGAAATAATTTCTCCGCTCATGTAAAGATACAACACTCATGAATCACGAAAGTAATTAAAATACGTATTTTTGTTCTTAAAAATCCAATGTTTAACAACCATGTTCCAAATTGTCTCGAGATATTAATCCATTTTCAAACAATCCTTAGTATTACATATCCAAACATCGATTAATTCTCACGCAATATTTTATGTGCTATACAACAATTCGCGCCTTACAATAATATTTTGTAATATTATTGAACTCAATAATATACTCAGTGTTTTTATTTAAAAAATAGTCGCTTATGAAAAGAGTTATTCTCCTTATATGGATATATATATCTATCCTAACATACTCCAATGGACAGGTACAAGAGTCCTTTTGGTATAAAGACTCCAAGTATACTAATTATGAAGATAATGAGATCGAAGTAATGTGTTATGTGAATAAAATCCGAGGTGCTTCTAGAAGCGCGTTAGTCTTTCATTTTAATTTTTACAATAATACAGACAATAAGATCATACTAAAATCTTCCGACATTTGGATATATGAGGGGGCAGGAAAACGAATTGAGGAAAATGAAAATAGAAAGTGGAAACTGATTGAACTCAAAACATCCCTTGACTATTATCGCTTCCACTATGGGCCAAAATCGAACTATAAATACACAAATGACGACTTGTCTACACATCATGATCTCTACACCCACTATGCAACAAAGCAAGTAAACGACTCAATAAAAAAACAAGTATTAGTTGAAGAGTATATTGCAAAAAATAGTCCTAGTGAATATGAACTTCGAAATAAGCTGCACATGTCTACAAGATATATTGGAAAAACAACTCTAACAAGATATAGACATGCAAGTGGAGTCCTAAGAAGTAGTCACAATTACAGAGAAGTCCCTGAACAGCTAAAGATTGTTCTAAAAATAGGTGGAACAACACAAAAAACTATCTATATCAATCAAAACTGAGATTATCGATTCTTGCAATTTATTGAAGAGATACAAAAATATAGAAAGGACTGTCAAAAAAGACAGCCCTTTCACTTTTGGCATTTTTGGTTTTATATCCACTGCACTTATATTTACAGCTTCAACTCTAGATTAAGATAGAAGTAATTTTCCACCTTTAAGTCTTGATTATATTTATGATGAACCCATCTGTAGTTAGGAGCTATCTTAATCCCTTTACAAGGAATGTATTCTAGCCCTGCAAGAAATACATCTTCATTTTCAACCTTATACTCATTGTCACTATTAGTGTAAATGTCATATCGAACAAACAGTTTACAAAGAGATTTGACTTTGTACGTACTATATATTGAATATATTTGTTTATGATTATCTTTATTGAACTTGAGATTCTGACCATAGTCATACTCTAGTCCTAATGACCATGTATCATTTTTATACCCTGCAAAGAATGCAATACTGCTTTGGTTCTCATACGTTAGCAAGTTACCTGGATCCATTTCATCCTCAATATCATCAGGAGCAATATAATAATCACCATACACTCTTATCGAGAAATGTTCTTTGGGATAGATAGAGACCCCAAGACCATAACGATACTTTCCCTCTTGATCCTGAGACTTCTTTGCACCTTCACCATTAGAAATAGTTAAATCTGCAGCTAACCATGAATTAAATTGATTACGTAAATATAAACCTGCGTCGACACTATTGTTAAACTTATACTCATCCATCGCAGACTTGTATATATATCGGTAGCCCCAATTATTCTCTTGCTCCTTAAACTGCTTCATTCCTATAATACCAAGACTAGCCAAGAAACTACTATGTTTATAAGATATAAATGCTTTACGGAGATATGCTGTCTCTTCAAAAGATCCATTCTTAGGGTTTCCTGTATCAAAAACAACTTGACCAGACCATTCAGGTGCAAATTGATATGAATAACCTAATAATGCTCTTTGAATTTCAAATCCGGACTCATTACTAACTTCACTAAAACCCGTATGCCAATCTGCAAAAATCCGCACAATAGGTTTTCCCTTAGGTTTAAATTCAGAATCTTTTACTGCTGATTTAGCATACGTACTCAAAGTAACGGCCAACAATAGCATTACTACCCCGATTTGTTTCATTGCTCTACTCTTAATATTATTTCTCGTGATGTTTTCTATTACACTGCATAATTACAACAGAGATGTTACAATTTTGTTACAAAAAATCACATGTCCAATAACACCACTATAACTACCTCATTATCAACTAAGCTTTTTTTATATCACATTATTTATTTATTTTATTTCTAGATAATAGAATATACTACAGCATGGTAGTTCCATACATTTGTATATAATATAGGGCCAATAATATTATATGAATCTAAACAATTCCTAATTATTCGGGTATTTATGAATAAATATCAAGAGATAATCTATAATTTTAACTTTTGTATTCTAAACAAATGAAGATCAAACTCCATGAAGAACGAAAGAGAAATAATACTACTAAATATATCAGGGGAAGACAAACCGGGCCTAACTTCCTCCCTAACACACATTCTAGGAAAATACAACGCTACTATTTTAGACATAGGACAAGCTGTGATTCATAACACACTTTCTCTGGGAATATTATTTGAAACTCCTAAAGGGAAGGAATCAGGTCCAATCCTAAAAGACCTACTATTCAAAGCATATGAACTTGAGATTCAAGCAAAGTTTACCCCGGTTCCACCAGAAGATTATATGAATTGGGTGGGTTTACAAGGAAAAGATCGTTATATCATTACATTATTAGGTAGAATGATCTCTGCAGAACAGATTTCCTCTGTTACAGATATTATTACCGAACAAGAATTGAATATTGAATCGATCAATCGATTAACAGGACGTATTCCCCTAAATGAAATAGGAGCCAAAGCGTCAAATACCAAATCATGTATTGTACTAAGTGTTAGAGGGACTCCCCCAAATAAAGAAACCATGAACCTTCGTTTTCTTGAATTAGCGAGTAATCTAGGAATAGATATCTCTTTTCAAGAAGATAACTTATATCGAAGAAATCGTCGTCTAGTTTGTTTCGATATGGATTCAACCCTAATACAAACTGAAGTAATCGATGAATTGGCTGAAAAAGCTGGAGTTGGCAACAAGGTAAAGGCCATTACAGAAAGTGCAATGAGAGGTGAAATTGATTTCAATGAAAGCTTTAAGCAAAGAATGTCTCTATTAAAGGGATTACCGGAGAGTCAATTAAAGGAAATCGCAGATAACCTACCAATTACTGAAGGGGCAGAGCGCCTATTTAAAGCATTAAGAAGATTCGGATTTAAGACTGCCATACTATCAGGAGGATTTACATACTTTGGGAATTATCTTAAAGACAAGCTGGGAATCGACTATGTATATGCAAATGAATTAGAGATTAAAGATGGGGTCTTAACAGGAAATTACATTGGTGATATTGTAAACGGAAATAAGAAAGCAGAGCTTATGAAGCTTATTGCTCAATTTGAACATTTAGACCTAAACCAAGTGATTGCTGTAGGAGATGGTGCAAATGATCTACCAATGCTGAACCTTGCAGGACTTGGTATTGCCTATCACGCAAAACCGAAAGTACGTAAAAATGCTTCACAAGCAATTGACACCATAGGGCTTGATGGAATACTCTACCTTTTAGGTTTTAATGATGCATTTATCGATTAATTTCTTCTTTAATAATTAAAATAGGGCATCCGGTATTGGATACCCTATTTTAATTCCCAATAACGTGTACGATTTGCCTCTTTCATATCTGAACATATTCGATGTGGAAACCTGAAAGAAATAGATTGGTTGTTTTACTCTGTATCAATACAAGTCGTATCACACACATTTTTCCCTTAACAAATCATACCACAGGCTTCAACTAACAATTATTCACCCCACAAACAAGATAATTGGGCTACCTTATTTAATCTAGAATGCGTTGCCCACTGATACCATTGTTTTAACTAGGATTCAAACTCATTGATACTGTTAGTACGATGAAGATAATGTAATGGCTACATAGAATACCGCAAGGTCATTGTAAGCGACGGTAGTCCAACATGGTGATAAAGATTTCCATATAAATAGACAAAGTCTCTAAATTATCCCGTTAAGATAGTTCAAAGTCCTTGTGGAACCCCTTGATTGAAAAGATGCATTTAGGTTAAAACTAAATCGATATCTTATAGAGGGGTTCCTCCTTCGTTTATTGATACTTTATTACTAGTTGTTCCATCAAAGATGTTAAATAGATCAATATACTATTGTCATGCAATGAACTTGATAATACATAAAAAGTTATGATTTCATAAACATCTGTGGTCATGGAATTTCTGAGAAGAAAACAAAACCTCTAGTTTGAAGAGCCTACTTCTACAATATAAGATTGTCAGTTCATCGTAATTTGATGGGTAAGCATATCTTGTTACCTTCTACTAATACCAACCAGAATTTGGGAAAGAGCCAATGATTTCAAATGATTGAAAGGAATAATATGAGGGCTATAGGGAAGAAAGGGCATACTATAAACAAGACTTAAATTTTATCCGAACTGAAGACGGCTTGTCTCAACAGCATCATTTTAAATGTGATATTGTTAATCAAACGACTGTTCTTGAATTTTAACAAAAAAAAATTATCTTTATTGTTATGAGGGTATTAGATATCTATAGTTTGACTATTATAACTGATATTATCAAAGATAAACATTACAACTAAAATAATTTACAATGAAAAGCACTCAATGGAGTATTATTCTGGCATGTATTGCTGTATTTATTGCATCATGTTCGAATAAGAAAACACGTATGATTGATGAGGTTAATATTATTCCAAATCCTCAATCGATCACAATGAATGAAGGGCATTTTATCCTAACCTCAGAAACGACGGTTAATATAGACAAAGAAAGATTTGCTCCAACTCTACTTAAGCAATATCTTAAGGAAATCAGCACATCTACAGAAGATGCAATAACCTTGAAATGTGATATTACTTCAAAAAGCAACAGTATCATCGTTACATTTGACCCAAAGATGGAAGATGAAGCATATAATCTTAATATTTCTTCGAACAAAATTACAATAAAAGCATCTTCTGATGCAGGAGCGTTTTATGCTCTACAAACCATCAAACAAATCATTCCATCAGACTTAAATGGTTGTCAACAGATCGCTTTCCCATGTCTTAAAATATCAGATAAGCCAGCATACAAATGGAGAGGGTACATGCTAGATGTATCAAGACACTTCTTCCCTATTGAGAATCTATACAAAGTGGTTGATGAGATTTCAACTCTTAAACTAAATCGATTTCACATTCACTTTGCTGATGATCAAGGATGGAGAATTGAGATAGAGAGCTATCCCGAATTAAATAGAATTGGATCATGGAGGGTTGATTATATTAACACAGATGAGACAAAGAGCAATTGGTGGGGTAGACCAGTACAGAAAGAAGGAGAGAAAGCAACCTACGGAGGTTTCTATACGAAAAAGCAGTTAAAAGAATTCATTAAATATGCACAAGCGAAGAACATTGAGATTATTCCGGAAATCGATGTTCCTGGTCACTCACAAGAGATTCTTGCTTCGTACCCATTCTTGTCATGTTTTCCTGAGAAGAAATATCATGTTGCGACTGGTGGAGTAGCAAAAGATAATACGATTTGTCCTTCAAACCCTAAAAGTTATGAATTCTTAGACACTGTAATTGGTGAAGTTGCGGAAATTTTCCCATCAAAGTATATACATATTGGCGGCGATGAGTGTAATAAGAGTAATTGGAATAGCCATACAGAGTGTAAGAATTTCATGCATAAGCATCATTTAAAAGATGCACATGAACTGCAAAGCTATTTTATCAAAGAAGTAGAAAAGATTGTCAACTCTAAAGGAAAACAATTGATTGGATGGGATGAAATACTTGAGGGAGGATTATCACCTAACGCTACAGTGATGTCTTGGAGAGGAGAAAAAGGAGGAATTGCTGCAGCACAACAGCACCATGATGTTATCATGGCACCCAATTATGCCAATTACCTAGATCTTAAACAAGGGCAACCTAATTACGAGCCTAACTTGGGATACTCAAAATGTCTTCTTTCAACATGTTATAATTACAAAGTTATACCCAATAATCTAAGTCCCGATCAAGCAAAGCATATTTTAGGTGTAGAAGCATGCTTGTGGACAGAATCTATCTCTGATTGGAGTAAGTATGAATATATGACTTACCCTCGTCTCTTTGCGGTCGCAGAAAATGGTTGGACTGATGAGAAAAATCAAAACTTTGATAATTTCATTAAAAGATTAAGAGTACAATTGAAGAAACTAGACAAAAAACAGATGCGTTATGCAAAGAGTGTCTTTAACCCAAGAATAAATCATCATGGTGTAGGAGATAAAATTATGATTGAATTAGGTGCAGAACTTAACACTCCCGAAATTCATTACACTTTAGATGGTACCACACCAACCGTACAAAGTCCATTATACAAAAAACCTATTGCCTTAGATGAAACCAAAACTATCAAAGCTGGGATCTTTAATGATGGGAAACTTCTTGGTGATATCATAGAAGACCAGTTTAACGTCCATAAAGCTAAAAAAGCCAAAGTCATTAATCTTGACACGGCAAACAATACAAAGCAGAAAGTTAAAACGGAGATCCTTACAGATCTATCTTATGGGTTGCTTGATTTTAGAGGAGATAATCATTGGTGCACTTTCAATAAAGATATGAATATTGAGCTTCAATTACCCAATACAACAAATGTCTCAAAAGTGAATTTGGCTACACTACAGTTTACTCACCAAACCTACTACATGCCAATTAGCGTATCAATTGAAGCATCAACGAATGGTAAAGACTTTAAAAAAATTGGTTTTTTAGACTGTAAAAAGCAAGCTTTGGTCCAGGGAAGAGAAATTAAGCACTTATCGATCCCATGTAAAGCGAGTGATGTAAAATACATCAGAATACATGCTCAAAATATCGGCAAAATACCGGAAGGTCACTCAAAATCAGGACGTCAAGCCAAGATTAAAATCGATGAAATTGTTGTTTTATAGCATACTGAAGTAACCGGCAGTTATTTATACATAAATAACTGTTCATGTACAACTGAATAAAAAAAGCCTAGAAGTTATACTTCTAGGCTTTTTTATGAATCATATTTTAGGTTTAATATCCTAAGTTCTGACCTTTATCAATTGCTTTGATTCCTTCATTCATCCAATTTGGAGCAGGCTCTCCTTTTAAATAGTGATTAAAGAATTGAAACATTCTTCTACTTAAATCAATTCGGTCACCCCAAGCTTCTGCACTCAAATTGTGAGGTTGACCATTATATTGGAGCATCCATACAGGCTTTCTTAAACGACGTAACGCCATAAAATATTCAATTCCCTGGTACCATGGGACAGCACCATCTTCATCATTATGCATAATTAGTAATGGTGTTCGAACTTTTGGAGCGTAGAAAATAGGAGAGTTCTCAATATACTGCATTGGTTTATCCCATAGGGTTCCACCAATACGACTTTGTGTCTGTTCATATTGGAATTCCCTGCTTAACCCAGATCCCCAACGAATTCCACCATAGGCACTTGTCATATTACTTACAGGAGCACCTGCCATCGCAGCCGCAAACATATTTGTCTGTGTTATTAAATATGCTGTCTGATAACCACCCCAACTTTGACCTTGTAAAGCCATCTTATGTCGATCAATAAAATTATATCTTTCACACATGGCATATGCTCCACTAACGATAGCATCATAAGCGCTTTGTCCTGGATACCCTTCCCTATAGTAAATATCTGGTATAAAGAGGACATAGTCATTACTTGGATACAGTGATTTATTTATAGTCGACCTACTAGGAGATGGCATCCAGTATTCATGTAAACGATCAGAATACAATTCATAGAAATAACACATCATTGGGTATTTTTTACCCTTCTCCATTTTTTCAGGTGTTACCAATAGCCCTTTTAATGAATCGCCATTAAAACTCACCCATTCGACCATCCTAATATTCCCCCACTTAAAATTCTTTTGTTGTGGATTTACATGGGTCTGTAGAATAGGTGCCTTAAACCCTAAACCAGAAGTATAATAATCGGGGAACATCTTGTAGGTCTGTTTACTCCACTTTAAAACATCAGCACGTTTTGCTTTAACTGGATGACTCAACATATAATCCCCACCCATATATTCTATTACAGTATTAGTCGATGTATCTAAATAAGCATAGGCGGTAGCCATAGTCTTTGTGTTTGTAACGTAAAACAATGGCTTCTCAGAAATATATCTTTCTTCTTTATCAAGACTAATATATCGATATTTTAAGTGCTTATTTCGACCATCAGTAACTTTTTTAGGTGCTTTCCGTTGAGTTAAATCCATCTTCCATACATCAAACTCATCATATATATACACTGATTGATCTTTCCCAAATCCCATTACTCCATATGCAGGTGGTGAGGAAGGTGTATCATGAGAAATATCATAAAAAGGAGTATCTATTCCTATTGTTAATGCAGTAGTTCTACCCTTTTTTAAGTCTTTAGAATAATAAGTGCTATCACTCCATTGATAATAAACAGCATAACGTCCGCTTGGAGATAATTCAACGTCTTCTATATTATTAGCAATAAGCTTTTTCTTTCCATTGACAAGATTAAAGGCATAAAAATCACCTCCCCATAAAGCACTCCAACTGTAAGATAAACGATATGGCTTGTTATCCGCACCGATAGCATATGAACCTTCCCCATTTTCCGGAATATAAAAACTTAGACAGCTAGAATCATTCAATGCCACCACTTTTCCCTTCTTGATCTGATATAACGCAACAAAAGAACGCTTTCTATCCTTAGACAAATTAACTAACTGCCTAGGCTGTATATCTACATCATTCCATGACCATAAGTCTAGTTTTGCTTGTTCACTCTTCATCAAACTATCCGTAGGCACCTTAACTTTAGGATATTGCACTCCAAAAAACAATCTAGCCCCATCATCAGAGAATTCCATCGAACGAAACGTTGAAGGCTCCATTTGTGCAAATAAACGAGTATCACCTTTAGACGAAATTTGTTTATCTACCCCTTTGATGCCATCAAAATAATGACAATTATAATGTTTAATTTCTGTCGTATCTGAGCTAAACATATATGCTAATTGTGCTCCAGTAACATCAAGGGTCAGTTTTTCAAACGATGCATAATTACTAGAAATAACCTGTTTAGCACTTTTATCTTCTAAGTTAAGGTAAAACAGTGTTGCTTGTTTTAGTGAATCATCCTTTTGTTGCACATAAACAAGTTTGTTCCCTTTTTCAGACAATTCAAAACTTGTCACTCTTTGTATGATCATTGTATCTAGACTCTCCCCATCTACAATGTAAAGGTTCTTTTTGGTCGTCTTTTCTTCTTTCTCTTTAGTCTTCTCTTTCTTTGTGTCACTCTTGGACTGAATTGAATCATCTTTTACTTCCAACGTTACTTCAGAGATTAATGCCAACCAATTTTTATCTTCTTTGGAAATTTGGAATTTTGAGACCTCTTTTATTTTCAATAAAGAATCTTTTGAAATTGAGTATATTTTAACATCCGATTTGGGAGGCTTTTTCCCATCAATCACTTTAGATCTTATTGAATCTAACGGATCTTTCTCCACAAATGCAATAGCTTTACCATTGGGAAAGAACACTGCATTTTGACCTCTCTCAAAACGATGCTCTTTTTCACCATGTACCGATTTAAGGACTAACGTTGCGTCCCCATGATTTGGTTTAATTTGATACATGAACCACTGACCATCATCTGACAAAAGGCTCATCCCTATTCTATTCCAGCCTGCAAAATCATCTATACTAAGTGATTTCTTCTGTCCAAAAACAATACTACTACAGCCAAGTAATAGTACTAAAAGTAATTTTCTACTCATATTTAGATCTTTTACACATAAAAATTTTTCGAAATTAAATAAAAGATTTATATTATAATAATGATGAGTGTCAACAAAGGTTACAGGAAATAACTATTTATTGTATTAGTGCTCCTATAGAAAACTCAGCTCATTGTTTGAAATAATAAAAGCTTATTATGCTGGTATAAATAGCACATTTTCGACACAAGAATGAAAACAAAAAAGACTCACTATATAAAGTAAGTCTTTTGTATTACATACCTGTAAGAAAGATATTGAATATACCGATTATCTCTTAGGTGGCACTTCAATTAATAGGAACTTCGCATCTGACATCATTTTAATGTCAATAGATCCTCCATCTGACCATATTCCAATTGCATCATTGACAAAAGCAACATGATCCATAGCATGGACCATTCCTTCCATTGAGATTAAATAAATACCATTGTCAGGATGATGAGGCTCATATGTAATAACATGACTCTTCTTCATATTTCCCCAAGAGACATAGACATCCTGTGCTATTGAACAACTCTTATTTGGATTGACCAAGGTTAGTAATTCGTCACGAGTAGTAGTTAAATCAAAATTACAGAAATTATATTTTGGTAGAAGTGATTTCTCTCTAGGTAAGAAACGCAAATGAATTAACCTTAACTCTTCATCACCGTCATTCATTTCTGAATGCTTTACTCCTTTCCCACTCGTTAGGCATTGAACAGCACCTGCTTCTAAGACTTGTTGATTCCCGATAGTATCACGATGAAGAAGTTTCCCTTCTAATACGATAGTAACCATCTCCATATTATCTAACGGAGTAGAAGAAAAACCTCGATTCGGCATGATTCGTTCATCATTTAAAACCCTTAGTTTCCCAAACTGCATACGGATTGGATTAAAGTACTGCCCAAAACTAAAGGAGTGGAAGCTCTTCATCCAACTAAGATTGGAGAGGCCTCTTGTATTTGCACGGTGGATAATAGATCTAGTCATAATCATAAACCTTTTAAAGTAAAAACAGATATGATCTTTTTTTGTTCGATGTTTATTTATTTTTTGATCTAAAGCACTTATTCTTCTACATTTCCTCGCTGGTAATCAACTAAGAAACGAGACCGAGCTTACCTACACATCTATTCCTTTGTAATTTTGATTGCATAACATAAGAATCCGACAATTCGACAGGACTCATATAAATATTTATTAAAATTAAACTTTTATTATCTTTGAATCTCAAATCAACTAGTAAATTTAAACTCGAAGTAATTCTAACAACGCGCTCAAATTTTAAAAACAAGAAATTTAAAAATTGCACTTTATATAGTCCCCCCAAACAATCAATAAAATATTATTCTGAATGGGTAAAGCGAATGCGATAAACAGTCATTCTGAAAAAAGTAAAACTAAATATCCGTAATATTTGTTTACCGTAGAGGGACAATGTATTATACGGCACCACCTTTGCTACAAAACGAACGAGTATTATTATATCGACAAAAAAAATGATCATGAATCGTAGACTTAAACTCTCAAATATATACACTCTTTTAATTGTTCTAATTGTTTCAATTATTCCTAAAGTTCAGGCGCAACCTAACGAAAATATTCCTGATAAATTATCGAAATACTTTGAAAAATACGAAGAACTAAAACTCAACAACCCATATCAAGCTGTGGCGATTATGAAAGAAGCATCCCAGCTTGAGATGGTGCAAGAAAACCACAAAGTTAAATCGTCTATATACAATCGGATTGGTAATGTTTATCTTGAACTTAAGATCTACTCATTAGCTATGGATGCCTACTTTGAATCTCTGAAGAATATCAATCAGGCTAATGACGAAAATGGTAAAGCATATTGTCTTAATGACATTGGAAATGTTTATTATGCATTAAATGACTTTGAGTTGCCGAGACAATATTATCAACAATCATATGAGATTTTTGAAAAGACTGCAGACAATTATGGAATGGCTGTAGCATCAAACAACCTTGGGATGGTTGCATTAAAGACCCAAAACTATGAGAAAGCCCTTGCCTATTTTCAAAAAGCATACGAAATACGTAAGAATCAGAATAATTTGGGATTGATGGCTCATTCCAAATTACTAATAGCACAAGTCTTTCTTGAACAAGGTTACTTTGAGAAATCAATTAAGTTTATGAAAGAGGCCAAACAGATGTATGCTAGAGACAGGGAGCCAGACAATGTAGCACAAGTTGACTCAGAATTAGGAGAAGCCTATTTCACCTACAAGAAGTATGCTGAGGCATTATACTTTTATGAAAGTTCACTAAACCTTTACACTCTAAAACAACAACATCTTGAAGTGGGGAAGTCAACATTAAAGATTGCTTCTTGTTATGAATTTCTTGATGCACTAGACCGAGCTGAAGAGAATGCGATTAGAGCCTATAAACTTTTTGATAGTTATAATTTAGACAGTCAGAAACTTGATGCAATACTCTTTCTTTCAAACCTATATATCAAAAAAAGAAGGTATAAAGACGCAGCTGAATACCAAAACAATTATATCATATTAAAACAAGAAATAGAACAAAAAAATAGCAGAAGTGAATTCTCCAAGTTGCGATACAGTATTGATGTTTTCAAAGAGTCACAAGAGATAAAACAACTTATACTAATCAACGACAAACAGAAAGTCCGAACTAGATTGTTACTTATTCTGTTTTCTCTATCTATTGTATTTTTGTTATTTCTAATCATCTGGTTTAAACAGAAAAGAAAGCAACAGCAGATGATGAATGCAAAAAAACGTGAGATTACGGAGCTTGAGATTTACAAGAAGGAGCAAGAAAACGAAAGACTAAATAGAGAACTAAACTTTAGAAATAATGAGTTAGCTTCCAAGGCAATTTCGATGGTCAAAACCAATGAATTTATTGATGAAGTTGTAAAGATGCTTCAACAGCTAATAATTCCCAAAAACGCACAGAGGAGTGTCAATCAAATCATCGACAAACTACATTTCTTCAAAAAAGATGATGGATGGAAAGAATTTGAAGTTCGCTTCGAAAAAGTACATAGTGATTTCTACCGAAATATTGAGAAGAAACATCCAAACCTAACGCCTAACGAGAGAAAAATTTGTGCTTTTCTTAGGTTAAACATGACCACAAAAGAGATTAGTGCTTTGACTTATAAAAGTGCAAAAAGTATCGATGTGGCTAGATCTAGACTAAGAAAGAAGATGGATTTACCCAGAGATGAAAACTTGATCACCTACTTATCACAATTTTAATTTTTATCTTTCAAAACGCAAAAATAATAAGCCTTTTGCGTTTTTTTATCATTATGAAACAAATAGCATTACTATCTGATAGTCATGGCAAACTTGACACAATTGCGATAAAACATCTTAACAATGTAGATGAGATATGGCATGCTGGCGACTTAGGAGGCCTAGAGGTCTTGGATCAGATTGAAAGAATTGGAACGGTTCGAGCCGTTTATGGAAACATTGATGACCATAGGGTAAGGGCTGCACTTCCTGAGATCCAGATATTTGAAATTGAACGAGTAAAGGTCGTAATAACACATATTGGAGGTTATCCTGGGAAATACTATAAAGGCATCGGGCCATTACTTTCCAAAGAACAGGTGAATCTTTTTATCTCTGGACATTCTCATATACTAAAAGTTATGCCAGATAACTCTAAGAACCTTCTACACATGAACCCTGGTGCGGTAGGTAAATATGGCTTTCATAAAGTACGAACACTTCTTAAGTTCGATATAGACAAAGGTGAGATTAAAAACCTAAGGGTTATAGAGTTAGGTCCAAGAGGGCGACTATAGATAAGTACCTCATAATTTACATCTACTACAATCACTTATATATCATCAATTTATATTAAGGAACCACTATACCTCTTTCGTATACTTAATAATCAGCTTCAATAAAACACTTTTTTGTCTCAATAATTATATTAAGATCTTTTAATCTGTTATCTTGCGGTAACAAACAATAATTAGAACTATGGGTAATACGAAAAAAGTGACTACAGGAAAACATTATCAAGTAATAAATGTTGGAAAAACTGAAGAGATAAAGAACCATACTCTTATTCATCCGAAGTTGGGAATTGAGATCAAGGGAAAGATTTTTTTAAATCAGGATATAGAACTTACAGGCTCTGAAATTTCGTTTTCTAGTATTCCTCCAAAATCCGAACTTCCATACTTTCATGTTCACAACAAAGATGAAGAGGTATATATAATACAATCTGGAACGGGATATTTCCAAGTAGATGATGAAACTTTTCCAATAGAAGAGGGAAGTGTTATTAGGGTTGCACCAGCAGGAGAAAGAACTTTATATAACACTTCTGATGTAGAAATGGTATATATCTGTATTCAAACAAAAGAAAAGTCCTTAGAAAAGTTCTCAAGTGAAGATGGAAAAAGAGTTGATAGAAAATCTAAGTTTTTGTCTCTGCTTTAACAAGAAAATATAACCTTGTCTGCAAATCGTGAATACCAATCAGCCAATACGATAAGTAAAAGCACGAATCATCAGGAATAAAAAAACATCTTATCACCCACTCATTAAAGTGTTTCAGATAAGATGTTTTCTTATTTCCAATAAAATAAGATATTTAAGAGACTTTATTCAGCTCTAATACAGCCCAACCATCTTTCTCAATTGTAGCGATATATTTATATCCGTAATTCTCTGCATGTTTACATATATCATTTACATCAGAAGTAAAGAATCCACTTAAAAGTAATGACCCTCCCACTTTATTAACACGAGCATAATACCCCATGTCTTGTAAAAGAATATTCTTGTGAATATTTGCCAAGATTACATCATACTGAACTTTTACAGGAATAGCTGACGCATCTCCTAAAATTGGTTTCACACAATCATTTACTCCATTAATTTCTACATTTCGAGAAGTACTATCAAAACACCACTCATCAATATCAATAGCATCAACAGAATTTGCACCACATTTCGCAGCCATAATTCCCAAAATACCCGTACCACACCCCATATCAAGAACTTTCTTATCTTGACAATCTAAAGTTAAGATTCTCTCTAGAATCATAGCAGTTGTTTCATGATCTCCAGTACCAAAGCTCATATTTGGTATAATCTCAATTTGATACGGATAATTAGAATCTTTTTCAGGACCGACAGCTCTAATAATAATTTTTTCACCAATCACCATCTCTTTAAATGATTCTTGCTCCCAAACCTCATTCCAATTTTGATCAGGAACCTCCTCACTGATCGTTACAACTTTATACAAAGGGTCAAAATCCAATGCTCCATCTTCAACAGATAAGCCATTATAAAGATCTGTTTGAATGAATGCTTCAAAAGTGGTTCCTTCAGAGACAAAACTATCATAACCTAGTTCACCCAAAGCAGCAGTAAGTAGATCTCTGTTGATCTCGTTATCTGGAGAGACCATACAGGTGGTTTTAGTATACTTCATTAACTACAATTATTTACGATGGCTTTTAAAGCCTATTCTTCTCTTATTTAATTCATTGTGATAGGCTCTAGCATTGATCAAATGCTGACGATAAGTCTTCGCAAATGCATGATATCCATCAAAACTTTTATTGACACAAAAGTACAAATAGTTGTGATGCTCATAATTTAACACTGCATCAATTGCCTTGATTGATGGGAAACAGATCGGACCTGGAGGTAAACCTTTATTCACATAAGTATTATAAGGAGAATCTATTTTAAGGTCATCGTTTAAAATTCGTGTCAATGAAAAATCACCCAGCGCAAATTTTATTGTTGGATCGGCTTGTAATGGCCAACCTCTTTTGATTCTGTTTATATATACACCAGCTACTTTTGGCATTTCATCTATATGTCTTATCTCTTCTTGTACAATAGATGCTAAAGTCACAACCTCAACAGGTGTTAACTTTGCAGTTTTTGCCAGCTTTAACCTATTTCCGTTCCAAAAACGCTCATACTCTTTATGCATTCGGTCTAACCATTTTTCAGGAGTAATGGTCCAATACATCTCATAACTATTCGGAACAAACATAGCAGGATAACTATATTGATTAAATCCAAATTGATTTCTCTTTAATGAATCATCTACCATCCTAAGCACAGACAAGGAATCCATCATCAACTGAGTTCCGACTTTCCCCGCAAGATCAGGGAAAAGCCTTACGTTATTAAATGTAAGGATTACCGGACTTTGATTTCCTGCAAGAAACTGATTCACTAAATTATTTCCCGAAGTTCCTTTTTTCAAATGATATTTTCCTGGCTTTAAATTTGATGAAAGGTTTTTCTTTTTAGCCAAAAACTCAAATGCATTTACATCATACAAAGCATCCTTCTTTATTAAGCTATCCTTAAATGCCTTATATTGAAAAGTATTAACTATATAAATATCACATTCAGTTTTAACAATTGGGTGAAAAACGAATCCAAATATTTTATATGCATAAGCGCCTGCACCAATTGTCAGAACTGCTATAATTATAGCAATATTTCTTCCTAATTTAGGTCGTATCAGAGCATGATTAGATTTTTCGAAAACCATTTTTATCTATGTTACATTATCGTTTGAATCATTCAACAGTACGAAGTTAACAGGAAAGCTCTGTATCACCAAATAAATATTACATCAATCAATTGCGGACTCGTTTATCTTATTTTGTTTTTTTAATGCAAAATTGAACAATAATTACTACTTTTGAAACATGAAATAAGCCTTAGTAGAGGCTTAGCATGTTTAATTTGAGATTATTAATTTATGCATCAAGTAAAAATATCCGAAGACATCTTCTATGTAGGTGTTAATGACAGACGATCTGAAAGATTTGAAAATTATTGGCCCCTAGACAAAGGTATGGCCTATAACTCTTACTTAATCGTGGACGAAAAAATAGCGCTACTAGACACCTTGGAACGGGCTTTTATTGATGAGTATATTGACAATATTAAGAATGTGATTGGTGATAGAGAAGTGGATTATCTTATCATAAATCACATGGAACCGGACCATTCGGGGGCGATCAGAGCCATTGTGAAAGAGTTTCCAAACATCACATTTGTTGGGAACAAAAAAACCTTCCCGATGCTTGAAAGTTTCTATGAATTTACCGAAAACACACTGGAAATTAAAGATGGGGAAAGCCTAAGCCTTGGGAAACACAACTTACAATTTCATACTATCCCAATGGTTCACTGGCCAGAGACGATGGTTACTTATGAAACAACAACTAAAACTCTTTTCTCCGCAGATGCATTTGGTAGTTTTGGAGCTCTAAATGGAGGAGTCTTTGATGATGAGATAGATCTATCATATTACGAAGAAGAGATTATGAGGTATTTTACAAATATCGTAGGAAAATATTGCCCTCATACACAGAAAGCACTTCGAAAGTTAGATGGACTTGAGATTAAAACTATTGCTGCACTTCATGGACCAATATGGCGTTCCCACATTGATATCATATTGGAGAAGTACGAAAGATGGAGCACCTATCAATCGGAAAAAGGGGTTGTTATTGTATTTGGAACCATGTATGGTAATACAGAAAAGATGGCAGACACAATAGCTCGACAACTTGCCGTTAGAGGGATACGAAATATACGTGTGTATGATGCTTCTAAAACTCACCCATCATATATAATTTCCGATATCTTTAAGTTTAAAGGATTTATTGTAGGAAGTTGTGCTTACAACAACGAAATGTTTCCAACAGTAGAAACATTGATCAACAAGATCAAGCACATGGGAATCAAAAATAAAGCACTTGGTGTTTTTGGTTCATTTGCATGGAATGGCGGTGGAGTAAAAAATCTTATGAAGTTTGCCGAAGATATCAAATGGGATGTTGTTTCAAATCCAGTAGAAGAGAAAGGATCATTAAAAGAAGTAAAATTTCAACAATGTATCGACCTAGCGAATGCAATGGTTGACAAACTAGAGCAAGAGTAACAGAAGTATTAATTTCATCGGCTGCTAATAATAGCAATAAATAATATTAATGAAGCCTAAAATGGAAATATATCAATCCATATGTCCATTTTAGGCTTTAATTCAATTTCAACTAAAACTACAGATCTATTCCATTTGTTGACATTGGGTATTTTTTAGGTACAGTTGCTGAATGCACCATAATATCTACATACCCCTTCCTTGTATAGAAGCATCTACTGTCCTTATTTTCAAAAGAAAGCCCACCCCTAAAATCTTCTAATTGATTATAGTTCTTATGAAACATCCACTCTTTGATCTCACGAACCATTTCTGAAAGATATTCTAATTTATGACGATATATAGTACTTACTGTTTGTACAGCATTTGCTCCAGATAAAATCATCTTAATGACATCATACCCATTCCTAACTCCTCCAGCCCCGATCAAGTCAGCAACAGTATTAGGATAAACCTTACCTATAAAGGGATATACACGATGGGAAATTGCTTCTGAAGTAATATCTAAATCACATGTTAATGATTCCGATTGGGTATCTATATCAGGAAACATTGGATTTCCAAAAAACACAATTGCGTCTACCCCAGATTTATCCAAACATTTTACATGATGAAGCAAATTCGTATAATATGGACTTAATTTCACTGAAACAGGAATATCCAAAATACTTTTCAAGCGCTCCACCACCCTGTATTGTTCTTGTTCGGTATGTCTGGAACTATAACTCCAAGAGAGGTTTGGCAAACTGCAATTCAATTCAACTCCTCTGACACCTTGATCTTGAAGAGCCTTTGCATAGTACTCCCATGCATGGCTATGCACACAATTAAGACTTCCTATTACAGGGGCATCAAGTTTTTTTACCAAGTCACGCACATTACTCAGATGAGCATGTAAATCACCATGGCGCACAAA
>JAONJW010000047.1 GCA_028377305.1 Prolixibacteraceae bacterium
CGACGAGTGTTTCATCTAAGATCTTTTCAACGAGTTGATCGAATACCTCTAATATTGGTTTATCGGCAGTGGCATAAATCGGTTTGCCTTGATCTGCCAATACACCCACCTCAGCAACCAATGGGATCTGTGTCAGAAGAGGGACTGCCAATTCATGGGCTAGTTTTGTCCCGCCATCTTTCCCAAATAGATAATATTTCTCCTCCGGATGGAGTTGGGGCGTAAACCACGACATATTTTCAACGACCCCAAGAACATCAATATCCATTCCTTGAGAGAAGAACATATTGGCTGCTTTTCTAGCATCGGCCACTGCCATCTCTTGTGGTGTAGTCACAATCACAGCTTTGGCATTAGGTAGCTGCTGAATGATAGATATTGCGATATCGCCAGTTCCAGGAGGCATATCTAGCACAAGAAAATCAAGATCTTCCCATAGGGTATCATGAAGCAATTGATTTAATGCAGATGCGGCTAATGGACCTCTCCATATTACGGGATCTTCTGGATTCATCATGAATCCTAAGGAATTTACTTTGATCCCATGCTTTATAATGGGATAGAAATACTCCTTATCACCTTCTTTTTTTGAGGTGAGACGTTGTGAAGTGATTCCCATAGCCAGAGGAACACTTGGGCCATAAAAGTCGGTATCCAAGATTCCTGTTTTGTATCCATTTTGGGAAAGTGCATAGGCAGTATTTACCGCTACCATTGATTTTCCTACTCCCCCTTTGCCAGAGGAGACCAATAGAATGTTTTTTATATTTTGTATTGACATAAACTATTATTTGATGGCATCCCACACATTCTGCAAGGATGCTTTTAGGACATTATCTTGACTATACTCTATGATATTCTGCTGTCTCTCCATTGATTCAACAAACTCTTTTGACCAAGGAATAGAAGCTAATAATGGAATATGTTTCTTTTTTAGATAGAGATTGATCTTCTCTGAAAGTACGGGATTGATATCTACTTTATTGATGATAGCATAGGTTGGAACATCCCATTTCTTTGCTAACTCAAGAACACGAATAGCATCATGCCATCCCGATTCAGATGTTTCAATCACGACCAATACAGCATGGGTCCCAGTGATCGAAGCAATGGTAGAACAACCAATTCCTGGAGGTCCATCGTTGATGACATAGCCTATGCCCTGCTGTTTAGCTAGAGCACGACTCTCCTTTCTTATTAATGATACAAGTTTTCCAGAGTTCTCTTCTCCAACACCCATTTCAGCATGTACCAAATAGCCGAAGCGAGTAGAGGATATAAACCAATGGTTGTTTCTATTTACTTTAGCAGAGATGGCTTTTTGAGGACAACTTCTTTCACAAAGACGACACCCTTCACATTTGAAGAGTTTCATCTCTGCTTTACCGTCTTTATTGACATGAATTGCTTGAAAACGACATAAGGATTCACACAATTGACATCCATTACACTTTAGTGGGTCTATGGTCATCTCCCAGCCATATTCAAATGGGTAGGACTGCTCTTTTTGCGGGGAAAAGATTAGATGAAGATCTGATGCATCTACATCGTTATCACAATAGATAGCTTCTGGACAGAGCGATGCCAAAGCTGCTGTAATAGAAGTTTTTCCTGCGCCTCCTTTTCCACTTAATACTGTAATCTCTCTCATAGTTCTACCCTTTTGTGTTTGATTTTCTGTGTCACCCTTTCCAAAGACGTTTGTATTGACCACGGGATATTACTGAAAATATCCGCTTGTGCTGAAGCTTTGGCGAATTCAAGATTATGGGGTACTTCACCAAGCAGCTCGATATGTTCTTGTTCGAGGTAGGCTTTTAATGGGGTGGTTCCAAGTCCTGCTTTATTAATAAGCACGCCAAAAGGTAGTTGAAGCGCTTTAACCAAACGTACAATCAGTTTTAGATCGTGTAGACCAAAAGAGGTCTCTTCGGCTACAAGGATTACATAGTCCATCTCATCTAATGTTTCCACGACTGAACAGCTTGTTCCCGGAGGCGCATCATAGATGGTAAGATGATCGGTAGCTCCCCACTCCTTAAGCATTCCTATAAGTCGAGTTTGCATAACAGATCCAATTTCTAGTCGTCCTTCATACAGAACACCAGTAGAGGTGTTGTGTTGGGACATCTCTCCAATAGCTACCCTCTTTGTTCCTAAAGCCTGACGATCACAAACATACTCACAAGCGCCACAAGAATGACACAAACTTTCGTTTACTTCTGCGTGTTCTAAGGCGCTAACCATCATAATGGCATTAAACTCACATACATTAACACATTTACGACAGAAACTGCAGAGTGTGGTATCTATCATTGGAATCTCTTGATAGGCCACCTCCTTGTTTGTTTGTGTCGATGCAGGGAAGAAGATTCGGCTATTAGGCTCTTCTACATCACAATCCACCAAAGAGATGGTTTCGTTCATTGTTTTCTGAAGTTGATGATAGAGCAGTACGGATATCGTCGTCTTTCCCACTCCCCCTTTTCCACTTGCAATGGCTATTTTAAATGAGCTCATGTTCTTCATATTTTTTTAATACCATTTCATCGACCTCAACCCCTAATAGCTTGGCTATTGGTTTACATTTTGCAATCAACAAGAAATAGGTGTTGGGGTGATTCTCGTTTATTAACCCTTCGAAATTACCTTGTCCTTTAGATATAATCATATCCGCAAAGTGATAGTGATTTAGAAACATATCACTACAATCAGACAAAATAGTAGATGGTGCATCGGATCCATTATCAATCACAGGACATAATTCTGTGATGCCTATGGCTTCAGCATCCACTTTGGTTACATCATTGATGACGGCTTCCCCTCTAGTAACATAAATTATTTTTTGAGGACCAATGGTTTCAATCAACAGCCTATCAAAGAATATTTCACCTGCGTTATCTCCTAAATAGAGAATTCTAGTTGCACTCTGGACACTATTCACAAAGAGATCCAGTTGAGATGTAACAAGAGAATGGTCCAAAAATGGCTCGATCAAACCCACCACATCTTTATTGGCACGATGTGCTCCGTAATCAATAATATTTCCTATAATAGCTAATTTGATTGCTGTGAACAGTGGTTTTTCTGACTGGTCGATATAGTTACGCCAATAGTTATATTGGGACATCAACAATTGGTTTGCATCTCTCTTCTCTATATAGAATGGATCGGCTTGTTTTAATATCTGTCGAGAGGTACGATGTATATATTGTGCCCGAATTGGATTTGGAATACCTGTGGTCGATTCCAAGTACGATTGCACTCTTTGTCTCAATATTTCTGCTCGTTGATGATCTAAAGAGAATTTTTGAATCAATTTTTCCACCGAGCGGTTGTGGCATTGCTGACAAAATTTTTCCATTATTTAAGCGATAGAAACAGTGTTATTTAAAATCGGATATCTTATCTCCCCTTAAACAGTTCAAAAACGACCTCAGTATCCGATGATATGCTATTTAGGGAACTAAATGCTAATGATTACAGGTGTGTCCAGGTCCATGGGTACACCCATTAGATCCTTGAATCAATCCATGTTCTAGAAATTGTTCCATAACCTGATCGGACGACGCTTGGGCTACTCCAGTAAATACAGCAATTTTCTTCTCTTGGAAAAGAGTTAAAGCTTTGTTTCCCATGCCCGAAGTGATCACATCGGTGATGTGGTGAGAAACCATCCACTCCGGAAGAAGACCAGGTTTGTGTGGAGGAGCTAGAATTTGACTCTTTCTTACAATTTTATTATCCTCGACCTCATAAAAAGTAAAATAAGAGGTATGTCCAAAATGTTGTTCTAAATACCCTTCATGGGTCGTGGGTATGGCTATCTTTTTTTTCATCAAGTGATGTATCAAAGTGTTTAAAATACCTTCCTTCAAATCGAAACTACGTAACGGTAAGAAAGAAGGTAGTTCTGAAGAACGAATTTCAATAAAACTTTTTTAGTGGTTGCTATCCAAATATTAAAATAGCACATCGCATCGATCCCGTCAGGAAAGAAACATCAACTTCAATTGATATGTAGATTTCCAAAGTAGTTCTCTGAACAAAAACGACACGACATCCTTGTACTCTATTATTTTGTATAATTGAGACGCTCAATAATCTCTTGAACAAGACTATCTGCTTCGTCAATCACGACCATCTGTATTCCTAACTTATCTAACAGTTGCTTGGCTTTTGGACCAAAATCACCTGATATTACTTTAGACACTTTTAATTCTCCCATCATTTCAGCCGCTTTAAGACCGGCACCATTGGAAGCATTTAAATGCTCATTAGGAATAAATCGAATCGCATCGTCTTCGGTATCTAGAATACAGAACCATGCAGTTCTCCCAAATCGACGATCGAAAGTCGAGGTCAAACTGTCGGATGTAGATGTTATTACTACTTTCATATTATGACTGTTTTATGATTTTACAGATACTATATTTACTGAACTACACAATGGACAATGATCACTTGATACTTGAGATGGGATCGTAAATCGAGCAAAACAATCGTTGCATATATACCAATCCTCATCCATCTCAGCATGACCATATGCCATTCGAATCTCTTTGGTCTCAACAAAAGCTCGTGCAAGTTTACGTCGTGCACTTTCATAGATACGAGCAAAGGTAGCTCTACTGATTCCCATTAACATTGCAGCTTCGGCATGATTCATCAAATCATAGTCAGCCAACTTTAATGCTTCATACTCCTCGTATAACAACTCCTCCTCTTGTAGCGATGATTGTTTTCTGGCTCCATAGGGCTTATATCCTTTGAACTTTGGAGGAGAAACTACTTTTCTTAATCGTCTTTGTCTTGGCATTCTTGTGAACATTGAGATATATATGAGAATATTCTCACTACAAATATAATGAGAATATTCTCACAAAAGCAACAGATTATAATTAAATGATTCCACATTTCCCATAAGATCTTGAATATCAACAAAGATAGATACATAAGATTGTTAACATAAGACATTTGTTTTTTATATGATCATATGTTTTTCCATCAAAAAATGTCTTTATACATACATTTTTAATTATATTTAAAGCTATATTAGAGAGGAAGATCTTTACGAGAAAATGAATAAGGGTGATTTAGATTGATTGAATTCAATCGATTTAATCAGCAATCTATCTTCCATCGTATTATAATGATTATCTTCTCAAGCACATAACTAAATCATAAATATAAATGAAACAATTACTCACCGTATTGGGTGCATCTTGTCTTTTAGCATCCTCTTGTTCCACGTCCAAACCGACCGCATCTTCCCAGAAGAAGTCATCACCTAATGTCATCTTGATTATGGCAGATGACCTAGGGTATGGAGATGTTGGGTTTAATGGGAACAAAGTTATTGAAACGCCACATCTTGATGCCCTTTCAAAAAAAGGGGTCACATTCACAAACTTTTATGCTGGAGGTCCTGTCTGTTCTCCTACACGTGGGACATGTTTAACGGGAAGGCACTATGCTAGATATGGAATATATCATGCCAATGTAGGCCACCTACCTAAAGAAGAGGTAACGATCGTTGATCTTTTGAAGGAGAAAGGTTATGCTACAGGCCACTTTGGGAAATGGCATTTAGGGACGGTTGTTAAAGGAGTATCTTCTAAGGGAGAAAAGAGAAAACCCACACTTAATTTCAACCCTCCTTGGGAACAAGGCTATGATGATTCATTTGTAACAGAATCAGCGGTTTCCACATGGAATCCCACAGAACATAAGAAACGCTATCATCTAAATGAATACTATCATAATGGTGTTCAAGAGACCGAAAATTTGGAAGGAGACGACTCGCGTATCATTATGGATCGTGTGATCCCATTTATTGATACCGCAAAGAAAGAGAACAAACCATTCTTGAGTGTGATATGGTTTCATGCACCACATGAACCTGCGGTAGCAGGTCCGGAATATAAGAAGAAATACTCTCAATACTCTGAAGGGAAACAGAACTACTACGGTTGTATTACCGCGTTGGATGATCAAGTAGGAAGATTGGTGGAACACCTAAAAGAGAATGGACAGTTGGACAATACGGTTATTTTCTTCTGTAGTGATAATGGTCCAGAAGGGATAGAAGTTTCAGACAGGCGCCCAGGAACCACTGGAGGCTTGAGAGGTCGTAAAAGAAGTCTTTACTGTGGAGGTGTAGGTGTACCGGCCTTTGTGGTATGGCCAGGGGTCGCTAACGCCGGAGAAAGAACTGGCTATATTTCATCTACACTTGATTACCTTCCGACCTTAGTCGATGGTTTAGGGTTAGCTAAGGTTGATGATCGTCCTATTGATGGTACTTCATTGGTTCCGATGTTAATAGGAGAATCATCAGAAAGACCCACACCACTTCCATTTATGTTCACACAAAAAGGGGCAGTTATCTATAAAGGGTTGAAATTCTTAACTGCCAAAGGAGAACTAAAGGAGGTTTATGATCTTAGAAACGATCGTTTAGAAACAACCAATATCTATGATAAACATTCTGAAGAAGTCGAAGAGATGAAAACTTATTTAAAAGCTTGGGACAAATCTTGTCGACGTAGTCAAAAAGGAGATGACTATAAATCCGACTTTGAGCCTGTTGACCCTTGGAAAGGTCTAAAACTTAATTAATAGACCATTTTGCATATTCTACTTTCTTTACAGGAAGTAGAATATGCTCTACTACAAACCTCACCACTATTTTAATATACTGAAAAATTATGAGACGATTTATAACATTTCTTTTTCTTGCCTTTGTTTTCACACACACATGGGCTAAAAAAAAATCATCTAAACCTAATATTGTTATTATTGTAGCAGATGACCTCGGTTATGCCGATATTGGTTGTTACGGTAATAAATCGATTCAAACACCTAATTTAGATAAACTAGCCAAACACGGTGTACGGTTGACCGACTTTCATACTAATGGTACCGTATGTAGCCCAACTAGATCGGCACTAATGACAGGTAAATACCAGCAAAGAACCTCCGTTGCTGAGATTGTAACCGTGTGGAATAGAGATCATGGATTAGATCTTAAGGAGATAACCTTTGCAGAGCAACTAAAAAAAGCTGGATATGTAACAGGAATGGTTGGGAAATGGCATCTAGGATACCACAAGAAGTTTAACCCAGTAAATCAAGGTTTTGATCGATTTAATGGATTTGTTAGTGGAAATATCGACTACCATGGACATAGAGACCAAATCGGTTATATGGATTGGTGGACACAAGATAAACTAGATAATGAAGAGGGCTACTCTACCGATCTAATTACAAAATATGCTATTGAGTTTATTAATAGAAATAGAGATCAGCCATTTCTTCTATATATTCCCCATGAAGCACCACACTATCCATATCAAGGCAGAAATGATCAGGCTTTCAGGCTTGCCAATAATGAGATGGCAAACCTAAAGCAGACCAAAGAAGAGAAAACCAGAATCTATAAAGAGATGATTGAGGTGATGGATGAAGGGATCGGAGAAGTGATGGCTACATTAAAGAGGCATAAATTAGATAAGAATACTATCGTCTTCTTCTTTAGTGACAATGGTGGGGCAAGTTTGGCAACCAATACCCCTTATAGAAGCGGCAAAGGAAATGTTTATGAAGGGGGTCACAGGGTGCCGTGTATTGTGAGTTGGAAAGGACATCTACACCGAATGAAGGTAGATCAAACACTGATGACTATGGATATTTATCCTACGATTACCAAACTAGCAGAAATTGAGAATGACCACCCTATCGATGGAGAAGATATCATGGGAGTTATAAAAGGTGAGTCAACAATAAACGATCGTGATCTCTTTTGGGAATGGAAAAACCAAACCGCGATGAGAAGAGGAGATTATAAGTTAGTCATCATCAAAGATAAGAAGGGAAAAAAGAGTGACGATATAGAGCTATATAATCTAAATAATGACGAGTCTGAGAAGACGAATATTGCAGAACAAGAACCAGCTTTGGTGGCTGAGATGCAATTGGCTGTAGATAATTGGAAGAGATCAGTTCATCATCGTCCTCAGAAATAACAGTTCATCAGAAATAGGATAATAGAAGAATAGGATGCACCTATTTTTATATGTATATCAGGATTGGGTTCTAAAAATATAATCCATAACGCCACTTCGCTTTTACCAAGGGGTTTGTTTATAGTCCTTTAATATTCAAATGGCACGTAACGTTCACCTGAATGGGATATCATTTTAAAGCCTCGGATTAACACCTTGGCTTTAAAATGTAACGCTTCAACGCATGGTATTAACTGTTTTATGAACAAGCCTTATATGTATATTAAATAGTTGCACTTTTATTCTATCTATTGAATCGTTACCATCTCACCACAATACCTGGGTCACGATGATCTCATCTATTAATGAGCAAAGCACCAAATATTTTTTTGGAGAGGAACAACATACAGTAAAAACCACATCCTTCTATTCTAGGCCTACGGTATCATTTATCATAACCACTCTAATTCATTATGCTCCGTCTATTTTATATTTTTCTTGAAATCAGGCATATTATAAGATCGAGGTTTATTATAAGATTTCTCAAACATCATCTCTCTATCCGTTACGTTCTCTACATTCCAGCGACGAATATTTAGACTGATTGATTCTGTAAATGCAAACATATAGCTCATATCAGTTACCTTCGAAACATCCCAATCAGACAATTGTGCTGCAAAATAGAGTGCTTTACAAAACATGAAAGACATATCTGTTACATTAGATACATCCCAATCCCCTATCTCAGACGAGAATCTCAAAGTATGATAAAACATTCCGGACATATCTGTTACACTAGAGACATCCCACGAGGATATATCACCATGAAAAGCACTTGCATTCCCAAACATATATGACATATCTTCTACATTAGCGACATTCCAGCCAGAAATATCTGTATTGAAACGTCCCGCACCGTTAAACATACATGACATACTCTTTACACTAGAAACGTCCCAACTAGAGATGTCTTGATTAAAATGCTTTGCATTTTTAAAAAAATTCGACATATCTGTTACATTAGATACATCCCATTTACCTATTGGTTGATTAAAATTATAGGCTTCGCAAAACATGGAGATCATATTTGTCACTGAGGATACATCCCACGAAGAGATATCTTGATTAAACATGGAGGCTCCAAAAAACATATCTGCCATATTGGTCACACTAGAAACATCCCACGAAGAGATATCTTGATTAAAGTCGTATGCATATCTAAACATGTATGCCATGTCCTTAACATTGGAGATATTCCAATGCGATAGATCCTGGTTAAATGCAAAGGCACCTTGAAACATACGTCTCATATTTGAGACTTGAGAAACATCCCAAAGAGAGATATCGGAATTAAAAGTAGCCTGCTGTTCAAACATAGAAGACATATCTTTGACATGAGAGACATCCCAACTAGAAATGCTTGTTATATCGACCTTCTTGTCGCCAAACAATTCACTCATATCTTCCACATAAGTGGTAACGACCGTAGACAAATCTATCGTATCGATACTATTTCTCAATAGTTTGTCATCAACGACTAAAAAATTCTTTCCTTGGAAAGAGTATATTTCGCCAACTTTCGCACTCTTTTTAGCTTTAATGGTTACCCCATTGGTATCAAGATACAAAGAAGAACTAGAGTTTTGATAATTCTGAGTAGTTGGTGTTTGTTGTAATATATTTTTTTCTTCTAAGGGTGTTATCGTCTCTGTTTCAACATTCAATTTTGACATTGATTTGCATGCAAATAAACCGCAGCATAACAAACAATAGTTTATAATTCTATTCATTTTATATTACTTTATATTTTTAAAAGACAACTTGCGATTTACTGCATTACATTTTGCATCAGTACATTCATTACCAATACAACCTTATATCGCACCATCACTCCTCTTTATACCATGGTGCATTAGATAAATTAAAAGCGTCAGCGTCGTAGAACATATCGGTAGTATTAACCTCTTTTCCCACCTTCCATTTGGAAAGATCTCGATTAAACTTAATTGCTTCTTCAAACATGCTTGACAGATCCTTTACATTGGAGACATCCCACTTCGATATATTGCTATTAAAATCATATGCACCATAAAACATCTCAGACATGTTCGTAACACTAGACACATCCCACGAAGATAGATCACCTTTAACGCTCGAATAACAAAACATACAATTCATATCTGTCACTTTCGATACATCCCATTTTGATAAGTTACCTTTAAATCCATGAGCCGAGTAAAACATACCTGACATATTGAGTACATTGGACACATTCCAACGAGATAGATCACATCGGGCAAATTTTACTTTATAAAACATATATGACATATCTGTCACCATGGACACATCCCATTGAGACAAATCGCTATTCAAGCTATCGACAGCATGAAACATGCTAGCCATATTGGTTACTTTAGACACATCCCATCGAGATAGGTCAGAATTAAAATATCTTAAATGAACAAACATGTATCTCATATCATTAACGTTAGACACATCCCATTCAGCTAAATCGCTTTTAAAGTTATAAGCATCATAGAACATTCCTGCCATGTTAGTTACCTGAGATACATTCCAGGACTTAATTGAACTATTAAAATTAACTGCTTTATAAAACATATATCTCATATCGGTAACATTGGAGACATCCCAATTAGAGATTTCTTGGTTAAATCGAATTGCATCCATAAACATGGTTGACATGTTGGTTACATTAGATACATTCCATAAACCAATCGGTTGGTTAAAACTCAATGCAGAACTAAACATATTAGACATATCAACGACTTGGTTAACATCCCATGAGTTAACTGGTTGATTAAAGCTACTTGCTTCTAAAAACATCGATTTCATAAACTTCACATTAGACACATCCCATGAAGATATATCTTGGTTGAAGCTCGTAGCAAAACTAAAAAGTGAACTCATATCCAATACACTAGACACATCCCACGAAGATATATCTTGATTGAATTTATGCGCATTATTAAACATCGCCTTTAGGTTATGTACCCTAGATATATCCCATGAGGAGAGATCTTGATTAAAGCGAAAGGCTTCCATAAAAAGCCCTTCCATACTTTCTACTTTAGCGACATCCCATTTACCAATGGGAGTATTGAATTTTTTGGCCCCACGAAACATATAAGACATCTCTTCTACTTGAGAAATATCCCATGACCCGATGGGTTGATTAAACTGTCTTGCTTCATAAAACATTGCAGACATATTTGTTACATTAGACACATCCCACAAAGAGATGTCTTGATTGAATGTAGTTGCCTCAAAAAACATCCAACTCATATCCGTCACATTAGAGACATCCCAACTAGAGAGTCCTTTTGATATATGCGACATTCCAAGAAAGAGCTCTTTCATGTTGGTCACCCTGGTTGTAACCAACGTCGACAAATCCTCCTTAATTAAATTATTTCTCAGAGTTTTATCATCAACAACTAAATACTCTTTCCCATTTAACAGGTATTTCTCTCCGACCTTGGCCCAATTATGAGCCTTGATTGTTACACCATTTGCTGCTAGATAGATCGGAGCTTCTTTCTGATTTATAATCTCCTCATTTCCATATATAGTTTGACATACCAATACAAGAATGGTCAACAAACTAGAAAAAACCTTCCTCTTCATTTTCTCGTCGTTTTATCGCAATTTTTATTTATTTTGAAATACTTACTACTTCATGGTATTCCTCATGATTACAAGCATATCCACCATAGAAAGTAGTGCTATTTAAAGCGATGCTTAGCTACCTATTATATTTAAAAAATAAGCCTCGTTATGATGATGTACAATTACTATTGTCTAACAATACATGTATGAAAAGCTTCACAAACTATTATCTTTTGTCGGCATGCAACGCTACATCTGTAGTATCATATATAGCGAATACTGACACGCCCAAGATGTCTATCAAAATATAATCAAAATAGGATACTACTTAAGTGTAGTATTTAATTTCTTATTCAATCTTAAATAACCATCTTGAGAAATCAAAACACTCAAATTTTTATTGAGAGCTACTGGCCTATAGACATCGTTTCCATTTTATATCTAGGACTATTCTGTAGTGTATTTATGATATAGCACAGTAACAGAATGGTAATCGTAAAACGTAATGCCAAAAGAATCGACCATACGAATTACATTGCTTTGCAATCCCTTTCCTTTTCATTTGAGATTTATATCTCCTTGCCACTGTTATCACGGTAAGGAAGAAAAACAATAAGACCAGTATAAAACGTAATTTCAGAGTCCATCCCGAGATGTTATTTTGAGTGTTGTGTACTAGAGGGAACAAGGGGAATATTCTCCATAAACACCAAACTTTCCCAATATAGAGATCGTCTCCATGTGATATTCCACTTTCTCACATCTTGTTTAAAGGAAGATGCCTCATAAAACATGTCAGATAAATCTGCATCTTTACGAATCGCCCATCGATTTAGAGGCTGATTGAAAGATCTCGCTTTAGAAAACATCCCTATCATGTTGTCTACTTTAGATACATCCCACTGGTTCAATGGTTGATTAAAGTTCTTTGCGGCATAAAACATCGCAAACATACTAGCTACATTAGAGACATTCCATGAGGCTAATGGCTGATTGAATAGACATGCTCCAGCAAACATCTCATGCATCGAGACGACCTTGGAGACATCCCATCTAGATATATTATGATTAAATGAGATGGCATATTTAAAAGTACGTTTCAGGTCGGTAACCTTTGAAATATTCCAAGCCGAAAGATCTTGGTTGAAGGCAATCGCAACAAGAAATATTTCAGAAATGTTCCAAGCTCTAGACATGTCCCATTCTCCGAGGGGCTGATTAAAATGGTCTGTAAATGCAAACATCCCACTAAAATTAGCGACATTGGATACATCCCAATCGCTAATATCTTGATTAAAATTGGTTGCCCCCCTGAACATATCCTGCATCGTCGTATCACTTGAAGTATTCCAACCAGACAAAGGTTGATCAAATGAAGTAGCTCCTGCAAAAGTTCCTACCATAGTCTTCACATTAGAGACATCCCATTTATCAAGAGGTTGATTAAATGAGGTTGCTCCATCAAACATCCAGCATATATCTGTAACGTTGGATATATCCCATTTCTCTAAAGGCTGATTGAAAGATTCAGCACGACAAAATAGCAAAGATAAATCCGTTACTTTTGAGATATTCCACTTTGCCAAGGGGTGATTAAAGGCTTTAGCCTCTCTAAACATGTAGCTCATGTTTTCGACACTGGTCATGTCCCATTTTTCTAAAGGCTGATTAAACGAAGTCGCTCCATCAAACATATGAGACATATTCGTCACCTTAGACACATCCCACTTTTCTAAGGCTTGATTAAATGCGGACGCATAAAAGAACATATAATGCATATCATTTACATTGGAAACATCCCACCTCTTCAAAGGTTGGTTAAACAGACTCGCATCTCCGAACATATTTGACATGTCGGCAACCTTAGAGACATCCCACTTCTCAATATTTTGATTGAATGTCTTAGCTCCATAGAACATGCTTTTCATATTGGTCACCTTCTTGACATTCCATTCCCCAACTGGCTGATCAAAAGCCATTGCATAGGAGAACATACTCTCCATATTCTCTACATTGGACACATCCCATGCACTGAGATCTTGACTAAATTCCCTAGCATTTTCAAACATCGATTGCATCGATACAACATTAGAAACATCCCAACTGCTAATGTCTTTATTGAACGTCTTTGCCTTTAGAAACAGGTAGGACATGTCAGTTACTTTGGTAGTAACCAGTAGAGACATATCAGCTGTGTCTTTACAACTACGAAGTAACTCATTGTCTACAATCGTATATATATCCCCTTCAACAATGGCTTTATCTCCGGGTTTAGACCAATCTTGTGCTATCAATGTAACCCCATTATCGGCTCGATATATCGGTACGGATTTATCTGGTTGTTTCTTCCCTTTGCAAGAGAGAAGTCCTATAAATAACACAAGGGCTCCCGCTAATATTTTTTCCCTCATATATTAACGTCTTTATATTATGATTGCTTTGGGATTTATTACTTTAAACATATCGGTAGTATCTACCTCTGATGTGATCGTCCAATTGCTCTTTTGGGGCTTGTAAGCCTTTGCTCCTTTGAACATTTGTTGCATTTTAGTCACATTTTGGATGTTCCAACTACTTAAATCTTGATCGAAAGATATTGCATCCCAAAACATGTAGTTCATACGAGTTATATTTGACACATCCCATTTATCTAGTGGTTGGTTAAATTGTTTCGCACTAGTAAACAATCCATCTAAAGAGGTAACTTTGGGGAAAGACCATTGATCTAGGGGTTGATTAAAGCTCTTAGCTTTTCGAAGCATACAGTCCATCGACTCAACATTGGACATATCCCATTGGTTAAGTGGCTGATTGAAACTTTGTGCATCATCAAACATATATATCATGTCACGAACACTCGTTACGTCCCATTGATCTAAGGGCTGATTGAATGCCCACGCCCCTTGAAACATGTTACTCATATTTTCTACATTCGATACGTCCCATTGGTTCAATGGGTGGTTAAAACAGCTGGCCCCATTGAACATCTGATGCATGTTTTTCACCTTCGAAACATCCCACCGACCTAAATTCTGATTCATTGAACTTGCACAATAAAACATCGAAGACATATCTTCCACATTGGAGACATCCCAATGACCTATATCTTGATTAAAGTTGGATGCAAATGAAAACATAGAAGACATATCTTTCACGCTAGAAACATCCCAATGCGATATCGAATATTTTATTCCCTTATCTGACGTAAGTAGATCTGACATATTGGTCACTTTCGTAGTTACCAATGTTGAGAGATCAGCATGATCAATGAATTTACGTAGATATTTCTCATTCACCACTTTGTAGCGTTTACCATTAATTATACCTTCATCTCCAACTTTTGCCCATTCATGTGCTTTTATGGTTACCCCATTTTTATCTAAAAAAACAGGCTGTGATTGATTGGGGTCGATTTTTTTTTGCATTCCTAACGCTTGAGGCTTGCTATTACATGACGAGAAAAGAAAATATCCAATAATAAAGGACCAAAGTGTTTTGTATACGCGTAATTTATTCATCGTTACCTAGGATAGTTAAATTAAGTTTATTACACAATAAATTATCTAGTAAATAACGAGGTGTAAAATTCTCATATCATTTACGATAATCCAATAATAGCTGTTCTCTCATGAGAATGATTATATCCAGAATCATATGTAGAGCACTAATTCATTTCATATAATCCATGTCATATATTAACAAGAGATCGATACAAACACCCTCATTTTTAAACACTACACATAATTTGACATTTACAAACATAATAAAATACATTATTAAAATCTATTGTGCATGAAACAATATTTGTCAGGTTACTGCTTTTTTGCGCTTCATCGGATTTAACATTTTATTATATTTGTATTACACATCGATATTAGAAGTCAATATTTTCAAACACACAGAAACTATGTCCATTAACAAACAAGCTTTAATTCGTTATTATGCATTGGATAAATGTTTTCGAAATGGAGCGAGGAAATTCTTTAAACAAGATCTTTTAGATGCCTGTCAAGAAGCGATATATAATGCCACAGGGAATAGAGAGGGAATTAAAGAGCGACAGCTTTTTAATGATATCAAGTTTATGCAAGAAGAAGGACCTTGGGACATTCACTTATTAAAGCTCAAAGAGGGTAAAAGAACCTATTACAGATATGAGGATCTAAACTACTCTATACAAAATACACCATTAAGTGAGAAAGAGGCACTTCTTTTGAAAGAAGCATTAACCACTCTAACTCAATTTAAAGGAATGCCTCAACTTGAATGGATAGACGACATCTTAGAAAGGTTACAGTCAAATTATGATCTTCCTGCGAATTTAAAGACGGTGATTGATTTTGAAAGCAATCCTTATTTAAAAGGACTAGAACATATTTCGCCATTATATCATGCGATTAGAGAGGAACATCCTGTAGAGATCAGCTACCAAGGGTTTACTATGGATACCCCCCAAGAGAGTCTGTTTCATCCACACTATCTAAAACAGTATAATAATAGATGGTTTGTATTCGGAAATATTGATCACCAACCGGATTTTACTAATTACGCCTTAGATCGTATTCATAAGATTACAAAGAGTGATTCGCCTTACTGCGTACCTTGCCATGACTATCATGAACTATTTGAAGACACCATTGGTGTTTCTATTCCAAGGAATAGTGAACCAGCAAAGATCGTTCTGTTTATTCAGAAAACTCAGTGGCCTTACGTAAAAAACAAACCACTACATGGATCTCAAAAGGTTGTACAAGAAGATAAAGAGGGGGTCACGATATCTCTAGAATTATACCTTAACTTTGAACTAGAAGCACTTCTATTATCACAGAGTCACAGTATTACCGTAATATCTCCAGTGTCCCTTAAAGAAAATATTAGACTGAAGATTGAAAAGGCTATGTCAAACTATAGTCTATCGATAATGTAATATTAACATACAAAATGCTCCCTGTAATATATTACAGGGAGCGTTTCAGTAAGCTAATGAAAATCGATTATTCTATCTCAAGAATTATTACAGAACGAGCTGGTAATAATATTTCATCACCTAATGATTCTGATTTGCCTGTAACGACATTTTTAAAGGATGATACACCTTCTAGCATTTCATGAAATCTTTCGGTATCCAGCTTTATTTCTTCCTTATTTTTGTTGAACACGACCATTACCTTATCTTTGGTATCATATCTAAAGTATGCATATACACCATCAACAGGGGCATAATGCATTAGTTCTCCATGGTGGATGACTGGCGTATTTTTTCTCCAGTTCAACAGCTTCCTCATATAATCCTGGGTTTCAATCTGATCCTCACTTAACCCCTGACCAGTAAAAGCATTTACTTTATCTCCTTTCCATCCTCCGGGAAAATCCATTCTAAGATAACCATGATCTCCTCCATGGTCTGATTTTGCAAGAACTTCCGTTCCATAAAATATCTGAGGAATTCCTCTCATAGTCAATGTATATGCCATCACCATTTTGAATAAATCATTATCACGATCAAGTTGATCGTAGATTCTAGCCATGTCATGATTATCAGGGAAAATAACCAAGTTACTAGCATCTGGATATACAAAATCATTTGCGAGCATCTCATACATTTTGATAAAACCACTATTCCAGTTTTCGTCTTCTTTAAAGCCCTCAACCATCGCAGTATTCAATGGAAAGTCCATCATGCTTGGCATACTAGAGGTATAACCATCCTTATTCTCTTTTCCTTGTTGCCAATAAGAAACAATGATTGGATTCAGACTCCACTCCTCACCTACAATATTTAAGTTTGGATACTCATTCATCAAACGACTTGACCAGTTAGATAGGAAAGTCTTATCAGAATAAGGATAGGTGTCTACTCTAAGCCCTGTTAGGTCAGCAAATTCGATCCACCAGATAGCATTCTGAATTAAATAATTTGCCATAAATGAGTTACGCTGATTTAAATCAGGCATGCTCTGAACAAACCAGCCATCAGAGAAATGCTTTTTATCCTCTTGGGATGCATATGTGTCCTCCACTGTAGTCCTCTTGTGCGAACATGGCGAAAACTCACCTTTAAAGTTTATCCAATCTTTGGTAGGCATATCTTTCATCCACCAATGATCCGAACCACAGTGGTTGAGGACAACATCCATAATTAAGCCTAGCCCCCTATCTTTTGCTTCTTTAGAAAGACGTACATAGTCTTCATTGGTTCCATAACGTTTGTCTATTTGATAATAATCAGTTATCGCATAACCATGATAAGTCACCTGTGGTTGATTATCTTCGAGTAGTGGATTTACCCAAATTGCCGTAAATCCCATATTCTCTATATAGTCTAGGTTATTGATTATGCCTTGAATATCGCCTCCATGACGCCCATCTTTATTTGAACGGTCACTTTTTTCTATCATTTCTGGAAGGGAATCATTAGACTCATCTCCATTTGCAAAACGGTCTGGAGTTATTAAATACATAACATCCTTTGATGAATACCCAATGCGCTGAGAAGAATCATTTTCTCGTGAATTTAGTATATATGGATAGGATAATAGCACCTTATCCCCTTTTTTAAATTCGATATTGAATGATCCCGGTTTCGTATTTTTATCTATCATCAAGTCAATAAACTGATAATTTGGATTTTCCACGAAACTAACAGATTCAATAGTTACTCCTGGATAGGTAATAGATGGTTTTAAATCTCCAATTTTTTTTCCATGAACCAGCAGCTGTAGCTTCGGATTTTTCATTCCAACCCACCAAGTCATAGGCTCAAGGTGATCTACCTTATATTTTGCTGCCATTGCAGAAGTGGTTAAGGTGATCAGTACAACAAATCCAATCAATAGTTGTCTCATACTATCTCTTTTTTATGTTTAAATCAAAAAATATATTTCAAATCCTTATTTCAATAAATTTGGAATACCTCGAAAATATTCTTTCAAGATATTAATTACAACGATATTGGACAGACGACCGGTTATGGGCCTTAAACGACATAATACAATGCAAACTTTATAGCAACCACTGGATAAAATCACGCTGTATATCCTCACATTGAAGTAATTTAACTACGAATATTTGTTTTTTTATCTGATCATTATATTTTAGTCTAATACCTTAATGTCTAATCAAAGAACTTATTTCTTTGGTTAAATGTTCTAATAACAACCAAAAGATTTTGATCACGAGTGGATTATATCCATCTCTAAAAAAAGAGCTTCTCAGATGAATATCATAACACAAGACAATAGATGGCTCGGTAGAGTGATTAATAATAGGTGGATACAACACATTTTATATTGGATTATATACATAGCATTTTTTGCATATGCATGGGGAACATATGATGCTGATTTTGTAAAAACAATTAATGTAGAGTTGGTCAATTTACCTAATAAAATGATCTTGGTATATACCGTAATCTATTATCTATATCCCAAATTTTTGTTTAAAGGTAAAATATGGAAATTTCTTTTATCCTTCACTATTAGCATTCTCATCGCAGCTATTCTGCAAAGAATAGCTGATAATTTTTTTGTTGTAGACATTTTCTTCCCAAACTGGGAAAAAGTCGATACCTTTACTCTGTCAGTACTTATACAGACTGCAATTAATCTAGGAGCTGTATTGGCACTTCCGATGACTATAAAATTGATGGAATATATTGCCAAAGTGCAACAGAATGAACAAATTCTTGCCAAAGAAAAGTTAGAGGCAGAACTCGCTTTTTTAAGAAATCAGATACAGCCTCATTTCTTGTTTAATACACTTAATAGCCTTTATGCACTCATTCTTAAAAAATCGGATCAATCTTTAGACGTAGTGCTAAAACTCTCCGAGTTACTTCGCTATATGTTGTATGAGACCAATTCGTCTAGAGTAGATCTACGAAAGGAAATTATGAGTATTCATAATTATCTAGATCTAGAGAAGGTTCGCTATGGTCAAAGAGTAGATATTAGCCTTAATATTTGGGGAGATATGGAGAAAAACTCTATCGCACCGATGCTTATACTCCCTTTTATTGAGAACAGCTTTAAACATAGCACACAAGGAATCGATGGGATCGCATGGATTACGATAGAAATTGGAGTAAAAGAACAATATTTTACTTTAAAAATTGAAAATAGTATCCCTAAAGAGAGTGCTGATATCAAAGCAATGGTAGGAGGTATAGGTCTTCGGAATGTTAAACGTAGGCTTTCATTGATATATCCTGAACGTCACGATCTAAAGATTGAAACAGACACCTCATCCTACAATGTATTTCTAAAAATTGAATTATGAACAAAACAAAATGTCTTCTTGTGGATGACGAAACATTAGCTTTGGATGTATTAGAATCCTATATAAATCGTCTTGATAATCTCGAATTGGTTGCCAAATGTCATAGTGCCGTCGAAGCCATTACAATACTAAATAGTACAAAAATTGACCTTCTTTTTTTAGACATACAAATGCCAGGCCTTACGGGAATTCAATTATTGCGAAATCTATCAAATCCGCCCACGGTGATATTCTCCACAGCATATACCGAATATGCTGTGGAGAGCTATGACCTTGAAGCATTGGATTATTTGATAAAACCTATTCCATTCGATCGTTTTATTAAGGCCATTAACCGATATTTTAGAAATAGTAGCGCATCAATACATCTCCCTAAAACGACCTCATCTGTTGAAACAGAAAACCCATTTATTTTCATCAAATCAGACAAAAGGATGGTTAAGGTTACCCTGAATGAGATACTATATATTGAAAGTCTTCGAAATAACGTATCCATATTCCTTGACAATAGGAAAGAGATAACAACTCCTAATACGATTTCAAATATAGAGGCAAAACTTCCTGAAATGAGCTTCATTAGAGTGCATCGTTCATTTATTGTTTCCATTCCTAAAATCGATAGCTATACTGCTGCAAACATTAAAATTAATGGGGAAATATTACCTATAGGTAGAAACTATAAAACGTCTGTTTTAGAAGTCTTAGATCATAATACAATTGAGTGAGATTAACCCATTGTCCCATAAACGTATCTTCTTAAAGTCCCTGTATAAGAGAGGGATCATAACATCGCTTCGTTCCAATGTACAGATTTGATCACATGATCCCTTAAAGCTTTTACATCAATACTTCCATATATCTAAAGGTAAGACTCAAATTCTTCTAGCTTTTGAATGATCTTATTGAAATCTTTGCGATAAAAGAAATATCTTGAATAGCGTCTTCCTTTGGAAATTCGTAATTCTATTTGCCTAGTTGATGAAGAAAAGAACCCACCAGAATCATCGTTATCTGCAATAATACTTAGTTGGTCATCGATGTTATATGAATAGGTTATTTCCTCCTCAGAATATGATTTTGATAAAATTTCTCGGAATATATCAATCACGTTTTTAACATCTTTTTTTTCAATATAGTATTCGTATCTCTTAGATCCTTGTTTTACCGTAAAAGAGAACTCTTTCTCATTAGCATCATTTCCAGGATCATAACTACCAGACGCAACCGACTCTGACAAAACACCGTAACAAGAAAACTGGATTGCATGTGACTCTATACTCATTGCTGAACATGTTGTCGTCACTAAAGCAACCTTTAATCCATTCCTTTCATAAGTTCCGAAACGATTTTGAGTTACTAAAACATTTTTGAGAGCCAAAATATCTTCGGTTTTCATCAGATTCGATTGTGCTTGACCTCCCAAAACAGTTAAACTGACAATAATAAAAGTTAAAATTATTCTCATATTTTAATGTCTTTATTGTATGAATTAAAAAATTATTCGTCCAATCAAACTTGAATTCAAGCGATAAATGCAACTTTTCTATCAAGTTTTAAATTATTATATATTTCAATAGTTCTACGATATCCATATCTCTTACGAGGTCTATTATAAAGCTTAGATTGTATCTAGTTCATTTCCTTTTGAGTTAAGTGCTCAATAAGCTTCCTTTGGGTATGTACTGTCTAAATACCCACATGGGAAATAAGTGCATTAAATAGCAAATCGAAGTCGATAAACTTTACAAAAAAACTATATTTGCAACACTAAATAACATTATTTCTACCAATAACTACAATAATCTATGACTAAAATTAATCTGGTTCTTATAATATTTACCTTATTATGCTCTCATCTGACTTACGCAAAAGATTTTCCCCAATACAATGTAAATCTTATTCCATCAAAACTTAAAATAGATGCCCATGCCGTGATCAGATACAGTTGCACAAACATCGAAGCTATATCTCAAGACGATCTTCATGTTACAGAAAAAAATGTTGTTACCTTGCTCGATTCTGATGGACTTGATCTAATTAATCTCAGTGCACTATACAGCAATAGCAGTAAAATTAAGAGCATCAAGGTCACAACTTATGATCCATATGGGAAAGAACTAAAGAAGTATAATAAGAATAAATTTAAAGATAAAAGTCTCTCTGAAGGAAATATCTTTGCTACAGACAATCGCTTAAAAACACTGGAACTTCATCCATACACCTATCCTATCACGGTATCATTTGAGTTGGAGTATTACGATAAAACCACCGCTTTTATTCCTATATGGTTCCCAATAAGATATTATGGTTGTAGCATAGAAAAGAGTGTATATACTTTCACTAATCCACGTCTTCTTGAATACCACGTTAGTGAAAAAAAACTATCATCATTTGGGATACAAAAAACGAAAAATGAGAATAGTATAACTTATACTTTGGAACAACAACCTTCGCTTAGCTATGAAGCAAAAATGCCTGAGATATCAATACTATTTCCCCAAGTAACAATCACATTAGATGATTTCTCATATATGGGTGTGAGAGGTAGTGCAAAAAATTATAAGGAACTTGCGAAGTGGTATTACGAATCATTTATCGACCATCACTTCACACTCTCCAATGTAATGGAAGAGAAAGTAAAAGAACTTGTAAAAGGTGTTAACGAACCAATGGATAAAGCTCGTATTTTATACCGATATCTTCAAAATAACACTCGATATATATGCGTTACAATAGATCAAGGAGGGATCGAACCTGAAAAGGCAGAAAAAGTGGCTCAACTCGGATATGGCGACTGTAAAGGGCTCTCAAACTATATGAAAGCAATGCTAGAGGTGGTGGGAATTCCATCTTATCATGTATTAATTTCTGCAGGAAAAAACAAGGACATTGATACCACCAAAGTTCAACTAGGAGGGAACCATATGATCCTAAATATTCCCAATGAAGGGAACGAAATCTGGTTAGAGTGTACCTCGACGGATGGAGCTTTCGGCTTTATCCCTAAAAGTATCCGTAACAAGCATGTCATCTTAGCAAAACCTGAAGGGGATGTATTGAGCAAAACTCCTCAATACCCAGACTCTATTAATATCCTAAAAACAGAAGCCGATATCTATATAAACAAGGAAGGCACAGCCGACATCGACTATAAAAGGACTTCTTCGGATCTATTTTATGGATATTATTATGATTTGCCTAGCTATTCAGAAAAAGATCAAAAGAATTTTTATGTAAGAGACTGGAGGCATATCTCGAATATTGCAATCGAAAGCATCAAATATTACCATGATAGTATTGATTTCTGCTTCTCTGAAATATTGAAATTAAAGATTCCAAACTTCTGTACGAAAATTGGAGATAAGAATGGGCTTTCTTTATCAAAACTCAGATCATTCTCAGCCTACGCTCCTAAATACAGGAACCGAAAATATCCTTTAAAAATATCGAACGGTGAGGTATATAAGATGAAAATGACATATCACCTACCGAAAGGTCAGATCATTAAAACAACTTGCCAAAGAGTTGATTTAAAGACACAATTTGGCACCTATCATAGAGAGATAGAAGTTCGTGATGCACAGACTGTAGTTGTTGAAAGAGAGATTCTCCTTAATAGTGGGACCTATCCAGCCTTTGATTATAAAGCATATCGACAATTCATCGAAAAGATTAAAGAAAAGGACAATACCATTCT
>JAONJW010000048.1 GCA_028377305.1 Prolixibacteraceae bacterium
TTTAGTAGAAAAGTGGACCACAGAGACTGGTGACGATTATGTTGTCGCTGGAAAACTGATGAATGGTATCATTGGGCAGTGGCATCGCTACTCTTATCATGTATTAGCCAATATTGGTGGTGTATACCAAAACAATATTGTGAAAGGTGATAAAGAGAATGCTTTTGAGTATGTTCCAGGAAAGACTCAAAAAGAGGCGATTGAATACTTAGATAAGAATGTTTTCACATTCCCTAAGTGGTTGTTCAATGCACCAATATACAAAAAGGTATATCCTATCAGATCGTCACCTGTAGGCTATAATGAATATGAACCTACTTCGTCATACTATGGTGCGATATCTTACGTTATGTGGGACTTACTAAGTGATATACGTATGCACCGTATGACCTTAGCCAAAGATGCACAGGGACGTTCAGGGTATGGTCCGGATCAGATGTTAGAGGACCTATATAAGCATATTTTTAGAGGAACAATAAAAGGTAAGAATCTTTCGTTTAATGAGCGTATGATTGAAAAGACTTTTGTAGATGCCCTAATCATTGCTTCGGATAGAAACGCATCTAAAGAGAAAGGTAAGAAACTTCACAGTGAAGAGGTAGAATCATGGCTTCATGTTGGAATGCCTTGTTTTCACAAAGACCATGATCATCAGATTCATCAATTAGAATCAAACAAAAGATTCAAGACGGGACTACGTTCGGATGATATCGTAAGCTGTAAAAGAGGAACTCTCGTTCGTATTGAGAAGTTGCTTAAGGCTAAAAGATACACTGGAGATATTGCAACAAGAAATCACTATGAGGATCTTATACTAAGAATAGATCAATCTCTTAGAAAATAAAATACCAAAAGTCTCTGCTTCACTGATGACATTATCAGTGAAGCAGAGCAATCAACTATTCAAATTAATCAAATATTTGTAAATCAACTATTCAAATGAAGAAACATTATTCTTTATTCTTACTTCTACTTCTGTTTTGCAGTTCTTGGAGCCTTAGTGCACAAGAGACCAGAACAATTCATGGAGTAGTGTTTGATGCCGTTTCAGGAGAAACACTCCCTGGAGCATCTATCTTTTTAGACAACACTGTGATTGGGGTTTTTGATAGCCCAGAAGAAAACACTATTGCTAACTATAGCCAAGGAACAGTCTCTAACGTCAATGGGGTATTCTCATTAAAAGTGCCTAAAGGTGCAGAGTTTGTAACTTGTAGTTTTGTAGGATACCAAACAAAGAAGTATACCATTCCTGCTTCTGGTAAACTAGTGATCCATCTAAGTTCAGATGTATCCGATCTAGAAGAAGTTGTGGTAACAGGTTATCAAAACATCAAAGAGCGTAAACTTACCGCTTCGGTTGTTAAGCTTAAAACAGACGATATTATCCAAGCCAGTGTGCCAAGTATCGATCAAATGCTTGCAGGTCAATTGGCTGGTGTACAGACTACGGTAACATCAGGTGCTCCTGGTGCTCCAGCAAAGATTCGTATTCGTGGTAATGCATCATTGAGTGGCTCACAAGACCCACTTTGGGTGGTAGATGGTGTGCCGTTGACTAACACTGACCTGCCTGATGTTAATGGTCAGGATATCAGTGATATTCAGAATAGTAGTATTGCTGGATTAAACCCGAATGACATTGCAAACATTACTGTATTGAAAGATGCTGCTGCAACAGCAATTTATGGAGCACGTGCATCTAATGGGGTTATTGTAGTTACCACGAAGAAAGGTAAAAAAGGTAAGGTAAACGTAAACATTAACTCGAATGTATCGTTTGTTCAACGTCCTGATATAAATAACCTAAACTTGTTGAATGCAGGTGAGAAGGTGGATCTAGAGCTAAAAATGGCTAAAACCAACAATCCAACAAGATATGGTCAAGTCAATGGAGAGATCTATCGTATTCTGAGCGCTTCAAATGAGTTAGAGTCTTTCAAAACCAGTGAGTTCTCTGCGCTAAAACCAGAGACTCAAGATAAAATTAATGCATTAAGAACTACAGGTTCGGATTGGGGACGTGAAATTTACCAGTCGGCTGTGAACCAAAACCACAATATCAGTGTTTCGGGTGGTAGTGACGTGGCAACTTATTATGTCTCTATGGGGCATTACGACGAAAAAGGTACCACTATCGGTACAGGATTGAATCGTACCAACATCACCATGCGTACCGACTTTAATGTTGCGAGGAATCTTAAGATTGGAATGAAAGTATTGGCAAACCGCCGTAAAAATACATCATTTTTAAGTGCTAGTTCTTATTCTAGTCCCAATGTATATTCTCGTAATGTAAATCCATATGTAAATGTGTACAACGACCTTGGTGAGTATGTTTACGATCAAGACTCCAGAGCCGGAGGTTCTACCTACTATCCCTACAACTTCGTAGAGGAACGTGAAGGTACAATGAATGATCTTACTTCAGTGGGATATATGGCACAATTGGATTTAGATTGGAAAATCATCAAAGGATTAAACTTCCGTTCTACTTTTGGCTATCAGTATGATCAATCATTATCGGAAAAAAGAGCCGATGTTGAAACGTTCTTTAATAGAGAATTAAAAGATCAAACCCGCTACTATAAAAATGGGAAAAAGACTTACCTTCTACCTGAGGGACAAATACGTAAGAACTTAGACCGTAAAATAAGTCAGTGGAATATTAAAAACATGTTGGAGTATAACGGTACTTTCAACAATGTGCATGAATTAGATGTGATGGTTGGTAATGAGATTCGCCATGATGAAACAGCCGAACTTGGAACCAACCGCTATGGGGTGAACCCTTACACTCTAGTAGGAGAGACTCCTCTATATCGCAATACTAGTGATGTGGCATTGATGCCTACAGGAAACGAATCATTCTATGAAAATGCTTTCGTATCTTATTTCGCAACGGCCAACTATAGTTTCGATCGTCGATACTCTATCTTTGGAAGTATACGTACTGATGCTTCTAATATCTTTGGTAAAGATGTTCGTGACCTATTTGTTCCCCTATGGGCTGTGGGTTCTGCTTGGAACATCAACGAAGAGTCGTTCTACAATCTTGACTTTATGAACAAGGCAAAGTTCCGTATGTCGTATGGTCTGCAAGGTAATATTGATAAGAACACCTATCCGTTTCTTGTAGGAGAGTGGAATAATGGAAGAGTACTTGGTTCTACGCGTGAGAATATTATACAAGTATCGGGAGCTCCTAACCCAGACCTTCAGTGGGAGAAGACGTCCAACATAGGCTTAGGTTTAGAGCTAGGATTCTTTAAGAATCGTCTACAATTTACCGCGGATGTATACTCTAGATACTCTTATGACCTGATTGGAACCAAAGAGCTTCCGCAAGAAACTGGCTTCTCTATATACTCTGTAAACTGGGCAGAAGTTTCCAACAAAGGATATGAGTTGAGCTTAACTGCCCAAATTATCCGTTCTAAGAATTTCAGATGGAATACCACATTCAACTGGTCGCATAATAAAGACCGTGTGGAGAAGATTCATGCCGATGATAAACAGTATACTCCAAGCCGTGAGGGCTTCCCTGTAAATGCCGTGTTTGGCTTTAAAACCAAAGGGTTGGATGACAAAGGAATGCCTCTATATAATAAAGATGGAAAAGGTGTTAATGTGAAAGAGTTCTTCGATTTGAAAGAAGAATATGGAATGACCGGTTTTGATTTTAATACATTTACTCCAATTTATGGTACAATCTCACAATATGATTTAACGGCTAAGGAGGTACAAGATCGCTATTCTTATTTAGGAACCATCGATCCAAAGTTCACAGGAGGTATCGTAAACAGCTTCTCTTATAAGAATCTAACGTTGTATGTTGCTGCAAACTTCTATTTGAAAGGACTTAAGAATGAGGCTCCATTCTATAACCTTGCAGAATTTGATCGTGCTCGTAACTACACATCAAGCATATATGATATCTGGTCACCAGACAATACTAATGGAAAATATCCTGCGATTATTGCAGATAAAAGTGAGTATGTTCATGAAAATGCAGCCTATCAACCAGGTAGTATGTGGGGATTCACTCCATATGAAGATCTAGATATTTGGTACAAAGAGGTAAATTACTTGAGAATCTCAAACATTCGTTTGAGCTATCAATTACCAACAAACTTCATTAACAAGCTAGGTTTAGGAGCTGCTTCTGTGAAGTTCGAAGCACTGAATCCTTTTGTGTTTGGAACGGACTATAGTGGATATTTCGATCCTGAAACTTATGGTAATATCTATGCACAACCGATTCCAAAATCTTACTCTGTAGGATTGAACTTATCGTTCTAATTCAATTAAAGTCAATTAAAATGAAAAGAATATATATCATTACACTCTTGATCGCTACGGCTTTATTTAGTAGTTGTGATAGCTTTCTAGATATTACGCCAGTTGGACAGGTCAGACCCACAACCGTAAAAGATTATAGAGCTCTATTGACAAGAGCTTATATAACTTATAGCAATACATACTCGTTAACTAACTACAGAACCGACAACACTAAGTTTTTAGGTGGAGACACTGGTGGTCCCTATGTAGAACATTTCTTCTGGAATGAGAATAATGGAGATGGTGCGACATCTATATACTCTTATGCAGATCTATACCACATTATCTTCATCTGTAATCAAATCATTACTGCTGAGAGTGAGATGATAAATGTTGACAAAGAGGTTAAAGCACAACTTATTTCTGAAGCCCATGCCCTAAGAGCATTTTCTTATTACGAATTGGTTACGACTTTTGCTGACAGCTACAATCCTGCTACTGCTGCAACTACTTTGGCTATCCCAGTCAACCTAGATGCGACGATTAGCCTTGATGCAAATATCGGAAAATCTACTATCGAAGTGGTTTACCAACAGATTCAATCTGATATTAACAAAGCGCTTGAGCTTTCGAATGTAGACAAAGAGGTGGAGCAGGCCTTTACCTATCGTTTCTCTAAAGTGGCAATCCATGCACTAAATGCGCAACTTGCTCTTGTGATGGGAGAATGGAAAGTGGTGGTTGCCTCTGCCAATGAGGTGTTAAAAATACAGTCGGAATTACAAGACCTGAATGTAGGGACCGATGATTTCTTAACGTCAAATTCAGTGGAAAATATCATTGCTCTTAGACAGGTGATTACATCAAGTCTCCAAAATGGTACTTTTGCTATCAGTGACGAACTATCACAGTTGGTTGCTGAAGATAACAACCTCCGTAAAGGTAACATGTTTAGAAGCAATGGAGAGCCTATTATCAACGACAACAGTAAGTGTAAAGTTGGATTCCGTGTGCCAGAAGTGATGCTTATGTTGGCCGAAGCTTCTATGCGTTTAGATGCTCCTGATGCTGCAACGGCAAAAACAGAGTTGAAGAAGATTGTAGCTGTTCGTTACACTCCTGAAGTGGCAGCTGACATAAATGTAAAAATCGATGCCATGGACAATGCAGCTCTTCTTAAAGAGGTACTACGTCAGCGTCGTATAGAGTTGGCATTTCAAGGAAAACGTTGGGTGGACCTTAAGCGTCTAGGAAAACCATCTTTTACTCATGAATATACCAATAAAGCAGGGCAGATAAGAATAGAAACATTAATTGAGAACGATCCTCGTTATGTGGTGAAATTCCCATTGGATGCTATCCGTTTGAATCCAAATCTTAATAAATAAAATATTGATATAGTATTATATCATCTTTGTAAGAGGATGCCTAAATATTTAGGCATCCTCTTTTGGTTTCTTGTCTACCTATCTTGTAAGAAATACAAAGAGTACCTATAATATTTATCAATCCAATAAATATTACTCAATTTATACTTCCCTAACTTTACTTTGTCATTAAGACCAAAACTAGGTATCTCTTCCATAAAATACATCAGCTTTGAATTTACATCCCCTTTCTGTCACCTCTATTATCCACTCTTTTGCTTATCAACAAAACTTGTCAACAATGCTTATCAACATAAGTATATTGCCTATGCATCACGATAATATACACTTATCTGATTTATTACGTATTAAAAATAATGGACCATCCAGATTAAAATCCTTGAATTCAAGCGATAAATGCAACTTGCCATAGTATGATCTACACACTATAATCCTCCCCAACCGCTTCATACTTTGCTCTCTATTATTCTTGTTCTTCTCACCATATCCTTTATACCTTTCCTTCCTTGCACCCTACTTAATTAATATTTACAATCTACTTCGTTCCTATTTACAATCTACCTCGTTCCTATTTGCATCCTACTTCGTTCCTATCTGAACTTTACTTTGTTACGATCTCATTATACCTTTGCTAGTACCTAATCCGTATCTAATCTGTCCCTAATCCGTCCCTAATCTGTCCCTAATCTGTCGATAATGCATGAATTCCTCATCCTTCCCTCATGGTTGCTTCATCCAAAACATGGAATCGATGGAGGAACCATGGGGAAATGATAAAGGAACCATGAAGGAAGGACGGATTAGGGACAGATTAGGGACAGATTAGGGACAGATTAGGGACAGATTAGGAACGGATTAGGTTGGTGTTAGGTAGCTGTTAATCTATGTTTGTTCTTGAGTTAAGTGTGTATTTCTAAGTATTTAGGAATGTCAAAGAGATTTGTTTTGCTTGTGGGATAGTTTATGATTGCAAGAAAAAAGAAGACGATCAGTACAGATCCTATGTTTTAGAGGGGAGGGATGTCATTGGTTTGAGTGTATTATGGATGTTTACTCCCTAAATGATTATGGTTTTTGGATTCTATTTTATCCTTTTAAGAGAATCGTAAGTTATAATTATACCCTCTAGTGCAAATAAATGTGGTTTTTTGTTGACAACCCCTATTATTTAAAGATATGTGTCTGATAATATATGTGTTTTAGTGGTTGAAGTGTTAAAAATAGTAGGTTTGATGGTTTAAAAACTATTAATTTGAAAATATTAACACAGTCAATATTTTATTGCCAAAATAGTTGTTGATTAACATTGTCTTAACTTAATATTTGATGAGTATCTATGTATCTAGTTGATATTGAGGTCAGAAACCAATATTAACAAACATTTTAAAATGTTGTTTTATGTGTGGTGTTAGTAATAATATGTAAGTAAAAGCATGCCGTGTGCTTACATATTGTTTTTGAAAATAGATTTGCTTATATATATTTGCTTCAGAAAAATATATATACTGTGGAGTAATAGTGCTAGTTGCAGAATTAGTATTAGATCTTTCATGTTGTTTCTGACCAACACTTCAAAACCCAGATGTGTGGTCGCCTCCGTTCAACATCACAGTCATTATTTTACGAGAACAATAAAATCAAATATTTAAGTCTATGAGAAAACAATTGTTAATTTGGGCCTTTTTGGTCTTGGTTACGGTACAGTCTGCTTTTGCTCAGACACGTGTAATAACAGGTAATGTTGTTTCCGGTACCGATCAACAGCCAATTCCAGGGGCATCTGTTGTTGTGACTTCGACAACAGTTGGTACAGTTTCAGATTTTGATGGTAACTTTTCATTAAAAATTCCAACAGATGCACAGACACTTACTGTAAGCTATGTTGGGATGAAGTCTCAAGTTGTAACACTCACAGGAAAAGAAGCATATAGTATTGTATTAGAAGAGAACAATATTGCGGTAGGAGAGGTTGTTATCACCGCTCTTGGTATTTCAAGAGATAAAAAAGCACTTGGTTATTCTGTGCAGAATGTTGGTGGTGATGAGTTAAATCAAACCAAACAAAGTAATGTGGTTTCAGCACTATCGGGTAAGGTGTCGGGAGTTCAGATTTCTGGTTCTTCAGGTAACCTTGGTGGATCGAGTCGTATTTTGATTCGTGGTGCTAGTTCGATCACAGGAAATAACCAGCCACTGTTTGTTGTGGATGGAGTTCCCATCGATAATTCTGACTTCAACGGTTCAAACACTGCACGTGGTGGTGGTGGATATGACTATGGTAACATGGCTCAGGATATTAATCCAGAGGATATTGAAACGATGTCTGTACTTAAAGGACCTTCAGCTGCCGCACTATATGGATCTCGTGCAGCGAATGGTGTTATCATGATCACAACTAAAAAAGGATCTAATAAAGGTAAAGGTTTAGGTGTGACTGTGAATACAGGAGTTTCTATTGAGAAGGTAAATCGTCTTCCACAGTACCAAACTTCTTATGGTGGTGGTCTAGGTGGATTTGACCAAGTTACTTTCAATGGTCAAACTTATGATGCGGTATCTTATGGAGTAGATGAGAGTTGGGGTCCTAAATATGATCCTAACAAGCAAGTTCTTCACTGGGATGCATTTAACGCAAATGATCCATCTTCTTATTTGAAGACACGTGCTTGGGTTACTCCAGAGCATGATGTAGAAGACTTCTTCGAGACAGGCGTTACATATAACAATTCTGTTGCCTTTGCAGGATCAGATGATAAGGGCTCTTTTAGAATGTCTCTATCGAGTGTGAATACAGATGGTTATATGCCTAATTCTAAGTTGGATAAATATACCGTTAGTTTCAATGGTTCTAGAAAATTGACAGATAAATTTACTGTTAATGCAGGTATTTCATATGTAAATACTGCGGCATTAGGACGTCCTGAAACTGGATATGGTGATAATAACGTAATGGTGAAGTTTACACAGTGGGGACAACGCCAGCTAGATATGGAACGTCTTAAGGACTATAAGAATCCTGATGGATCGCAAAACGGTTGGAATAGAGTTTCTGCTTACGATCCTACATTGGCATATTCTAATAATCCTTATTGGTCACGATACGAGAATTTCACAGAAGATGAGAGAAATCGTTATATCGGAAATATTGGATTGACTTATGATATTACAAAGGACTTGAAAGCAAGTGCAAAAGCATATCATGATTCATATGTTTTCCGTAATAGTCAACGTTCTGCGATTGGTTCACAAGAGACTTCTGGTTATTCTGAGATGGTAAGACAATCGGCTGAGAATAACTACGAGTTCATGTTGAACTATAATAAGCAATTGACAGAAGATTTCAGTTTGACAGCAATGGCGGGTGGAAATATTCGTAAGAATTCATACTATTCAAATTCGGCTTCTACACAAGGAGGATTAGTTCTTCCGGATCTGTATACAACAACAAACTCAAAGGATGCACCATCGGTGACAGACTATGAAGAGCATAAGTTGGTTTATAGTACGTATGGTAACTTCAGCTTAGGATATAAGAATACATACTATTTTGATGCAACATTTAGAAATGACTGGTCTTCGACTCTTCCAGAGGCTAACCGTTCTTTCTTCTACCCATCTTTCACAGGTAGTATTGTGCTGTCGGAGCTATCTGGATTGAATGATATTTCATGGTTATCATTTGGTAAGCTACGTGCAGGTTGGGCAATGGTAGGTAATGATACGGATCCTTATTCACTTAAGGAGACATATACAAACTATCAGCCAAACTTTGATGGTACTCCAAGATATAGTACCCCAAATACATTGCCTAATGGAAATCTAATGCCTGAGACGACCTATTCATGGGAGCTTGGTGGAGAGTTTAAATTCTTCAATAATAGATTAGGTTTGGATGTGACATACTATTCGAATAGAACAGAGGATTTGATTACCAATGTTGCACTTTCTGGATCAACAGGGTATATGTATACTACGGTGAATGCCGGAGTGATGACAAACAAAGGTTTGGAGTTGATGTTAACAGGTACACCAATTCAAACGAAGGATTTTTCTTGGGATGTTGCAGTTAACTTCTCTAAGAATCAAAACAAGTTGGTTGAATTGATGGATGGTATTGATAACTATCAAATGGCTCTAGCTCCATTTAATGTTACTGTAAATGCTTTTGTAGGAGAGTCTTATGGTGCTATAATGGGTAGTAACTTTGTGTACGACGACAATGGAAACAAAGTTGTTGGAACTAATGGTCGCTATTTAGCAACCGATTCACCAGAGGTGCTAGGTTCAGTGTTACCTGATTTTAATTTAGGTCTTTCCAATACGTTCACGTATAAGAATTTCACTGCTTCTGCATTGATTGATATCCAACAAGGTGGTAACTATTTCTCTACTTCATACATGTGGGGTATGTACTCAGGTATGCTAGAAGGATCTGTACATCAAAATGGTGTAGATATTCGTGAGAATGGCATCGTTGTAGATGGTGTATATGGAAAAATTGGATCCGATGGAAAAGTACAATATGTTGATGCAGATGGTAATGCTTCTTCTTCTTCAGTACAAAATGGATCATCTATTTCAGCACAAAGATATGCAGCTGACCACTATGGTGGAGTAGATGCGCAGAACGTGTTTGATGCTTCTTACATTAAACTACGTGAAGTAACTTTCGGTTATACTGTACCAAGTAGATTAACAGGACCAATTAAGAACTTGAATGTTTCACTATATGGTCGTAACCTAGCAATTTGGGGGCTTGATAATCCAAGTTTTGATCCAGAATCAGCAGTTACTTCTTCTGGTAACGTACAGGGTATTGAAGGTGGTGCGCTTCCATCAACAGCAAACTATGGTGTAAACCTAAAGTTTAGCTTCTAATTTATTCATTGAATTATTAGATAGTATAATTTAAAACTATTGAAGGATGATAAAAAAAATAAAATATACAGCTTTCGCAACAGCTCTATTCTTTGCTAGTTGTTCAGAAAAGCTGACAGAAACGAACATAAACCCAAATGTTCCAACTTCTGTACCAACCACCACCCTAATGGTTAATGCTCAATATCGTCTTGTAGACGATATTAGAGATCAGTGGTACTCAGGTCGTATGGCATTATCTTGGTCTCAATATTGGTCTCAAGTTAACTATACAGAGGAAGATAGATATCAATATCGTGAGAATTCGAATGCAAGTTCATGGAAGTCGATTTATTCGGACCTGATGGACTTAAAGACAATTGCACAGTTGAATACGGATCCAGCAACCAAAGGTTCGATGTCTGCTTATGGTAAAAATGATAACCAGATTGCTGCGGCACGTATTTTGACGTCATGGACATTTATGTTATTGACAGAGACTTATGGTCCTATACCTTATGATTCATATGGTTCAGATGATCCTTCTTTCCAAGCTTTACAGGCTAAGGAGGGTGTTCTGAACCCTGTATATGCAGATCCAAAAGATGTTTATGTAGACATTTTAAAGGAGTTGCGTGAATCGGCAGATATGATCGATGAGTCAGCGGTAGTATTTACTGCAGGAGATAGAATCTTTGGTGGAGATGCTTCTAAATGGAAGAGATTGGCAAACTCACTTATCTTGAGAGGAGCTTTACGTATTCAAGCGGCTGCTCCTGAAATTGCTGATCCAGCTATTGCTGCTGCACTAGCAAGTGGAATCATGACTAGTGAAGATGATGATGCACTTTTCCGTGGGGAGAATACTGCGGCTAATGCTTCACCATTCTATAAAGCATTTGCAGTCGATAATCGTACAGACTTTTCAGTAGCAAAACCATTTATTGATCTTTTGAAAGGGGATGTAGGTCCTTTCGCTCAAGTGGATCCTCGTTTGTATTATTTTGCTGCACCATATACAGCAAAAGCAACGGCTTCGGCAGGTGCTGCGATTTCTACCGGTAGTTTCATTCCTAAGTCTACGGACATTTTGGGTGCAGGAACTTATGATCCAGCATCGTATATCGGAATGCCTTATGGTCTGGAGAGTGAATATACTTCGAAGATCGGACCAACAAAAGTTTCTCTGCCTAATATGCCAATGCAAGCAACTTTCGGTAATCCTTTTATGGATTATGCTGAAGTTTGTTTTATTCAGTCAGAACTGAATGGATGGGATCAAGCACATTACGAGGCAGGTGTACGTGCTTCAATGAAGCGTTGGGGAGTACAAGATGCTGCAATTGATGCATATGTTGCTGCATTACCTGCGGCTTCAGAAGAAACTGTATTGACACAAAAGTATATCGCACTTTATATGCAGCCATATAATGCATGGGCTGAGTATCGTAGAACTGGCTATCCTAAAACGTTAGTTCTTCCAGGTACGGTTTCATTTGTAGATGTTGATGGTATTATCAACGCAGATGAGTTAGGTAAAGAGTATATGTTTGAGTCATTAGATGCAAATGTAACAGATGATCTACCAAGTAGAGTTCGTTTTGCAAGCGATGAGCCTCTATTGAACCCTGCTGGTTATGAATCAGGATTAGAACTTCTAGGCGGAAGTACTAAAGATAAAATGAACACCAAACTTTGGTGGGATGTAAACTAGTAATTTTTCATAGATTTACATATTGTTGAGAGATAGTGTTCCTTGTGAACATTATCTCTTTTTTTGTGTTTTGTAAATTACAATTTGTGTCCCATTAGGGCTAATATGTATTGATTTATCAATGATAATGCTAGATTTAACAAAGAATTAACATAGTGTAAATTAGTGTTATGTATTGTGTATAAATGTTGACATGTAACATGTTGATTATCAAGACTTCCTTGTATCACTCTGTAGGAGGTGACAAAGTGGTGTAAAATATAGTTATTTGATGCTAAAATGTAAGTGTTTAGGCTTGTATATTTAATGTTTGTTATTGTTGTGTTATATAACATGTATATTTGTATCTGTAGATCCACGTAAAAGTTTCGATGTTATATCGTATATCCCTAGGTATAACTCAATAGGTTGGTCTACTATAAAAAATCAAATATTTATACAATCTATGAGAAGACAATTACTAACGCTTGTTGCACTATTCCTATTTTGTGTACAAGTTTCATTGGCACAGACCAGAGAAATATCTGGGGTGGTAAGATCCGCATCTGATAATTCAGTGATACCCGGAGCATCAATTGTAGTTACTTCCACAACTGTGGGAACAGTAACCGATTTTAATGGAGCATTTAAACTTAAAGTTCCAGATGATGCACCATCGTTGACGGTACGATATATTGGAATGAAAAACATGGTTGTACCTCTATCAGAGAAAACGGTATACGATGTGGTGCTTCAAGAGGATCATATTGCTGTGGATGAAGTAGTTGTTGCCGCTTTAGGCATCTCAAGAGAGAAGAAGTCTCTTGGTTATTCTGTACAGAATGTAAGTGGAGAAGAATTGAATCAAACCAAGCAGAGTAATGTGGTTTCGGCTCTTTCAGGTAAGGTGTCAGGAGTACAAGTTTCTGGAGCATCAGGTTCCATGGGTGGATCGAGTCGAATTCTTATTCGAGGAGCAAGCTCGGTATCCGGTAATAATCAGCCTCTATTTGTTGTGGATGGTGTGCCAATTGATAACTCAAACTTTAATTCTGTAGATGCTAATCGTGGTGCTGGAGGATATGACTATGGTAATATGGCTCAGGATATCAACCCAGAGGATATTGCGACGATGTCTGTATTAAAAGGACCTTCTGCTGCTGCATTGTATGGTTCTCGTGCTGCAAATGGAGTAATCATGATTACAACCAAGAAGGGCAGTAAAGGTAACGGTGTAGGAGTTTCTTTAAGTTCTGGTGTTGCCTTTGAAAGAGTAAATCGTTTGCCAAGATACCAAACTAGTTATGGTGGAGGTAACGGACCTTTTGCGAAGCAAACAATTGATGGCAAGGATTATAATCTTGTGGCTTATAAAGTGGACGAAAGTTGGGGACCTAAATATGATTCAAATGCACAAGTACTTCATTGGGATGCATTTGATCCATCTAATAAAGCTACATACATGAAAACTCGTCCATGGGTAGCACCTGCTAATGATGTAGATGCATTCTTCGATACAGGTGTAACTTATAACAACTCTGTTTCACTTGCAGGAGGTAATGATAAGAGTAAGTTTAGAGTATCACTTTCTAGTGTGAATACTGATGGGTATATTCCGAATTCAGAACTAGACAAATATACGATTAGCTTTAACGGATCCACTTCGTTAACAGAGAAGCTAAAAGCAACAGCTGGGGTTTCATATGTGAACACAGCTGCATTAGGAAGACCTGAAACAGGTTATGGCGATCACAACGTGATGGTAAAATTCTCTCAGTGGGGACAGCGTCAATTAGATATGGAGCGCTTAAAGAATTATAAGGATGAAGTGTCTGGTTCTCAGTTTACTTGGAACAGAACTGCATATAATAATCCAAAACCAAAATATCATGATAACCCATACTGGACAAGGTATGAGAACATCTCAGAAGATGAGCGTTCAAGATATATGGGTAATGTAGGGTTATCTTATTCTTTTTGTAAAGCATTGACGGCAAGTGCAAAGGCTTACCACGATTCATATACATTCCGTAATTCAGAGCGAGTGGCTGTAGGGTCTCAAAAGATGTCACTATATAAAGAGCGTGTTAGACAGTCTATTGAGAACAACTACGAGGCCATGTTGAATTTCAATAAGAACATTACTCAAGATGTTAGTTTGGCTGCAATGGTTGGAGGTAACGTTCGTAAGAATAGCTACTATTCAAACTTTATTGGTACAAAGGGTGGATTAAATCTTCCAAATCTTTATGTTGCAACCAATTCAATTGATCCAATAGAAGCGATTGATCATGAGAAGCACAAGCTTGTGGCTAGTGCATATGGAAGTATAGGGTTAGGGTTCTTAAATACTTACTATCTAGATGCAACATTCCGTAATGATTGGTCTTCAACTCTTCCTGTTGAGAATCGTTCGTTCTTTTACCCATCGTTTACTGCAAGTGTTGTGTTAACTGAGCTATCTGCGTTAAAAGATCTGTCTTGGTTTACCTTTGGTAAGGTACGTGCAGGATGGGCTATGGTAGGTAACGACACAGATCCTTATTCGTTAATTGATACCTATACAAACTATCAACCAAACTTTGGTGGTGTAGCACGTTACAGTGTACCAAACACGTTATTAACGCCAATGTTAAAGCCTGAGATTACAAAGTCATGGGAGATTGGAGCAGAGTTTAAGTTCTTTAAGAATCGTTTAGGAGTTGATGCGACATACTACTCTAATAGAACAGAGGATCTGATTACCAACGTAGCAGTATCTCCAGCAACTGGTTATTTGTATAATAAGATCAATGCAGGGGTAATGACCAACAAAGGTTTCGAGCTTATGCTTACTGCGACACCAATTCAGAGTTCATCTTTCACATGGGATATGTCATTTAACTTTGCTGCAAACAAGAATAAACTGGTAGAACTTGCTGATGGTATCAGCAACTATAAAATGGCGGCGGCTCCTTTTGAGGTAACAGTTAATGCTTTGGTTGGAGAGGCCTATGGAGCAATTATGGGAACCGATTTTGTCTATGATGATAATGGGAATAAAGTAGTTGGTAAGGATGGGAAGTATCTAACCACCGACACACCTCAGGTTCTAGGGACGGTATTACCAGATTACAATATCGGATTAAGTAATACTTTCTCATTCAAGAACCTAACGGTTAGTGCCTTGATTGATATTCAGCAGGGTGGTAGTTATTTCTCAACCACACAGATGTGGGGAATGTATTCTGGAATGCTTGAAGAGTCTGTATACCAAAATGGCGTAGATATTCGTGAAAAAGGTATCACTGTTGAAGGAGTCTATGGTAAAGTAGGCGATAATGGTCAAGTTATCTATACGGATAAAGATGGAGCTGTTTCTACTAGTGCAGTTACAAACACGACAGCTATCGAAGGTAAAGCATATTCACGTATGCACTACTCTGGACCAAACAAGCAGAATATTTTTGATGCATCGTATATTAAGTTAAGAGAAGTAACCGTTGGATATAACATTCCAAGTAGATTTACTGGTCCAGTTAAGAATGTGAATATCTCACTTTATGGTCGCAACTTAGCAACTTGGGGATTAAGCAATGACTCTTTTGATCCAGAATCAGCAGTGACTTCCTCAGGTAACGTACAAGGAATTGAGGGTGGTGCTCTTCCATCTACAGCAACTTATGGTTTGAATCTTAAACTTAGTTTCTAAGAGAACCAAGAACATAAGTCAAAGAAATATTTAATTGAATTATCATGAAAAGGATACTATATACTGCATTTGCAGCACTGCTTTTATTTACCAGCTGTTCTGATCAGCTTACAGAGACAAATGAGAATCCAAATGATCCAACATTTGTACAAACCTCATCGTTGTTAACCAATGCTCAATATCGCTTGGTTGATGATATCAAAGACGAATGGTTTGCTGGACGTATGGCATTAACTTGGATTCAATATTTTGCACAAACCAGTTATACTACCGAGAGTAGATATAGATACCGTAAGAACTCTAATGCTTCGTCTTGGAAAGCAATATATACAGACCTTCAGGATCTTCAGGAGATCATCGATTTGAATATGGACCCTAAAACCAAAGATCAAGTTGGACTGAATGGATTTAATGCAAACCAGGTTGCAGTTGCAAGAGTCTTAAAGTCTTGGACCTTTATGTTGCTTACGGAGACTTATGGACCGATTCCTTATGAGTCACTTGGATCAACGAATCCACATTTCCAAGCACTACAACTAAAGCAAGGAGTTATTGCTCCAGCATTTGCTGATCCAAAAGAGATCTACTTAGATATTCTAAACGAATTGAGATCTGCTGCAGATACTTTAGCAAAATATGAGAATGAGAAAGCCTTTGTTAAAGGGGATCAGTTCTATGATGGTGATGCTTCTATGTGGAAGAAATTTGCTAATTCTCTGATATTAAGAGGAGCGACACGTATAAGTGCAGTATATCCTGGAGAGTCTAAGACGGCTATGGATAAAGCCGTAGCATCAGGGGTAATGCAAAGCAATGCGGATAATGCAACCTTTAAAGGGGAGAAAACAACAGCCAATGCAGCTCCATTCTACCGTGCATTTATCGGAAAAGGGCGTGAAGACTTTGCTGTAACTAACTCAATGGTAGATCTACTAAAAGGTAAAACGGGGCCATTTGGAAGTGTGGATCCAAGACTATATTTCTATGCAGCACCAGTAGGAGCCTCTTCTTCAAGTATTGCTAGTGGAGCTTTTGTGCCAGGTGCTTCGGATAAGTTAGGAGAGGGCAAATATGCAACCGACAAGTACATCGGTATGCCTTATGGTCTTTCCAGTAAACATGCCAATAAGATTGAGGCTAAATCTTATCCTAATCTACCTATTCATGCAGAGTTTGATAGTCCTTTCATGGATTATGCTGAAGTGTGTTTCTTGTTATCCGAAAGAGATGGTTGGAACAACGAGCAGTATAAAAAAGGAGTGGAAGCATCGATGGAGAGATGGGGAGTACCAACAAGTGCCATCAAAGAGTATATGAAGACGATCAAAGCAGCAACACAAGAGAATGTATTGACACAGAAATATATTGCGCTTTACATGCAGCCATACAATGCTTGGGCAGAGTATCGTAGAACAGGTTTCCCTAAAACATTGATCATGCCAGGAGAGGTTAACTTTGTGGATGAAAAAGGAATACTAAACGAAAAAGATGAGACGGAGCTTGGAAAGAAATACTATTTCAAGCCTCTAGTAAGCGAATTAGAGTCTTCACTACCTTCTAGAATCGAATATTCGATTGATTCTCCACTACTGAATAAAGCTCAGTATGAGAAAGGCGTTAAACTTCTTGGGGGCAGAGACAAAATGACAACCAAATTGTGGTGGGCAATTAAATAAGTAATATTTCATAGATTTACATATTGTTGAGAGATAATGTTCCTTGAGAACATTATCTCTTTTTTTTTTTGAATAAAATCCTATCAAAATATATACATTGTAGTTTAATAAGCTGATAGTCAGATGTTGTCTTTGTCTGTTCATTCTGATAAGAAGAAAATAATGCTTATTTTAGAGAGAAAGAAATCAAGCGTTATTAGTTATGAAGAGATATATTACACTTATCCTGCTTCTTTCCAGTCTCTCTCTACTTGAAAGTTGTGACCCTGTAAGTAAATTCCCACAGGCTTATCAAAGCGATATATATAAGGCCATAAGACTCTCGGGAGAGAATTCACCTGAGATTGAGAAGGCCTTAAATGAGGTGCCGGCAAGTCAGATTGAAGCGATGGCCTACATGGTGGCTTATATGCCCCAGATGGATCTAGATAAAATCAAAGCTGATTATCTTCTGAAGAATGTAGACTTGGCTTATCAAGCCAGAGATAAATATAGTTGGGGCAAAGAAGTCCCTGATAGCATCTTCTTTAATGATGTTGTTCCTTACGCTTCTATCAACGAGCATCGTGATGACTGGCGCAAAGATTTTATGGATCGATTCTCTAAATTTATTACTCCAGAGATGACCATGAAAGAGGCGATCTATGCGGTCAATAGGAGTGCCAAAGCGGAACTAGGAGTGGAGTATAATACAAACCGCTGGAAGCCAGACCAAAGTCCGTATGAGTCGATGCAACAAGGTCGAGCAACCTGTACCGGACTATCAGTGCTTCTTATTGATGCTTTCCGTTCGGTGGGAATCCCTGCTCGTTTCGCGGGAACATATAATTGGTTTGACGACAGAGGAAACCACAGCTGGGTAGAGGTGTGGATCGATGGTCAGTGGTATTTCACGGAGTACTATTTCGATGATCTAGATAGAGCATGGTTCCTTGCGGATGCAGGGAAAGCCAATCCCAACGAATATAATCATGCTATATTTGCTACCTCGTGGAAGCCTCGTAAAGATCATTTTCCTGCAGTGTGGGATGAGAAAATCCAATGGATACATGCCGAAAATGTTACCGACCGGTACCTAAAGGTATATCAGAAATCCATAAAGAATCAACCGCTCAAAGAGGATGAGGTGATGTTGCGTGTGGTGTTATTAAAAGCCATGGCATGTTCTGATCAGAGTGATGCTCGTGTGTCTCGACAGGTTAACCTATATCATAAAAACAAGATCATTAGCTCAGGGCAGTCTCCAGATACATACGATGATCTAAATGAGTTCCTTAAGTTTAAAGTGAAGAAGAATCAGGTTTACACATTTACCTTTTCTGGGACTGATGGAGAGCCACGTTCAAAAGAGTATAAAGCCAATGGCGACAAAGATCAAATGGTGCGGTTATACCAATCGGAAGAGTAGTACGATTTTGATCTCACAAAGAAGTATCCACCTTGTCACTGTGGATACTTCTTTATATCCCGATTTACATCTCTTGTTGGAAACGTAGTGCCAAATAAGCCAAGTTAGACATGGCTGTCTTTAGAGCTTTCTCATCGATATCAAATTTGGGTGTATGTAGCCCTCCTTTGATAACACTATTTTCTCCTTTCACCCCAAAACGCATAAAACAGACTGGATATTTTAAAGAGTAGTAGGCAAAGTCTTCACAGGTCATTCTTAAATCCATGGATTCAACACATTGTGCTCCAAGTAACTCCTTGGCAAACCCCATCGCTTTAGATGTTGTTTTTTCATCATTGTGAAGTACAGGATAACCATGTTTAATATCTAACTCTACAGTGGCTCCCATCGCTGTTGCTGTTCCATGAGCGATCTCTTCCATACGTCTTTTGGCTTCAGCTCTCCAGTTTTCGTTCATTGTCCGGAAAGTCCCTGCAACCACCACTTCATTAGGTATGATATTGGTCGCCCCATCTGCAATTACTTTACCAAAGGACAATACGGTAGGGATCGTTGCGGGGGCATTACGACTAACGATCTGTTGCATAGATGTCAATATATGGGCTGTCGTAAGTACGGTATCGGTTAGTTTGTGTGGAAGTGCACCGTGTCCTCCTTTGCCTTTCACGGTAAAATGAATCTCATCCCCCGAAGCCATATACATTCCTGGTCTGAAACCGACATGTCCAACCTCCATCTCAGGTAATACATGCTGTCCTAAAATAATATCGGGCTTAAAAGCATCTAATGCACCAGATTCTAACATGAGCTTCGCTCCACCTGGGTGTTCTTCTTCTCCTGGTTGGAAGATAAGAACGATAGTACCAGCAAATTCATCCTCTAGTTTTTTTATCATCTTGGCTGCCCCCAACAGCGCAGCACTATGAACATCATGCCCACAAGCGTGCATAACGCCATCGTTCATCGAACAGTAGGAAGCATCACTATCTTCTTTAATGGGCAGTGCATCCATATCTGCACGAAGCGCAATGGTTGGACCATACCCTTCTTTTTTCCCCTTAATATGGCCAACGATTCCTGTTTTTACATATCCAGCAGTGAAAGGAATTTGAAACTCCGTTAGTTTATCTTGAATAAACTGCGAAGTTTCAAACTCTTCGAAGGAGAGCTCCGGATGCTGGTGGAAATGGCGTCTAAACGTTACAACTTCTTCATAAAAAGAAGAAGATAACTCATTTATTTGGTGAATAAGGTTTTGCATATGGTATTTCGAATAATCTATTTTCCAAAAAACATTTTAATTCCAATCAAGACAAGGTAGACTGCAAATATCTTTTTCAACATCTTCTCAGGTATCGAAACGCTAAATTTCGCACCTATCCATGCTCCGAGAACAAAGACGATCATAATGATGAAAGCATATTGCCAATTGATGTTACCATGTTTGTGATAGGTGATAGCAGCTAAGATTCCTGTTGGAGGTAGCAGTATCGCGATACTTGTTCCTTGTGCCATGTGTTGAGACATTCCAAAAAACAGTGCAAGTGCTGGTATCAATACGATTCCCCCTCCAACACCTAAAGCTCCACTAACAACTCCAGCGATCAAACCAATCAGTCCGAGTATTACAATATCATTTATTGCCATAATAAGATACAATTTTCTTAGTTTACACTAACCGTAAAACTAACAAAATACTTGGGGGAAAAGATCGTAAAAAATGAAGTAAATAAGCTGTTGTGATTATTTATAATCAATCAAATCACCAAGTTACCCCATTCTGAATTGATTGTCCTTAAAATCCTTGATGCGCTGTTGGAACATCTTTGAGATATTATGTGCTCTTTCTTTGGCATGGTCTGCTACTGGTCCCGAGAAGTGTTCGTCTATCGTAGTTGTGAACAGCTCTACCCACCTGTTAAAATGGTTGGATGCGATAGGCAAGTGAAGATGTTTCATTAATGGGTTTCCTTGATAATTGTTTTGATTCAGAAGCATTGATCCCCAAAATCGATACATCTTTTCTAGATGTTTGGGCCAATCTCCTTGGATAATATTATTAAATATCGGAGATAAAACTTCATCGTTATCTACCTTTTTGTAGAAGCTATCAACCATCCATTGGATGTCCTTTTGGTCTTTTATATCGTGTTTCATTATCTTTTCGTTTTATACAAAGATAACAAAAGAGATCTAAGGATCTTTTATTTAAGCGAAGAATAAAAAACAAAACAAGCACATAGGAAATATATCGTATGTGCTTGTTTTATATGATGATAGTTATTTCGGATTGAGACTGCTGATTAGAACAACACTCCGGTATAGTTTTGTGGAGTGATAACTTTAAGCTCTTCCTTAATATCATCGCTCACCTCTAGGGTCTCAATAAATTCGCTAATCACCTCTTGGTTCATCTTCTTGTTGGTACGTGTCAACTCTTTCAACTTCTCGTAAGGATTAGGATATGCCTCTCGACGAAGAATTGTTTGAATAGCTTCTGCTACCACTGCCCAGTTATCCTCAAGATCTTTCTCTAATTCGTCTTTATTAAGAAGAAGTTTATCTAGCCCCTTTAGTGTTGATTTAATGGAGATCACTGTATGTGCAAATGGGACCCCAATGTTTCTCAATACTGTTGAATCGGTCAGGTCACGTTGTAGGCGTGAAACTGGAAGCTTGGCTGAAAGATGTTCAAATAATGCATTGGCTATTCCCACATTACCCTCAGAGTTTTCAAAATCAATAGGGTTCACTTTATGAGGCATTGCAGAAGACCCTACTTCACCAGCTTTAATCTTCTGTTTGAAGTATCCCATAGAAATATAGGTCCACATATCACGGTTCAAATCCAAAATAATGGTGTTGATACGCTTCATATTATCAAAGGTTGCACTATAGTTATCGTAGTGTGCAATCTGTGTTGTCAACTGCGATCTCTCTAGTCTCAGGTGATCATTGACAAAGTTATTTGCAAAATCAACCCAATTGATCTCTGGATATGCGACCAAATGGGCATTGAAGTTACCTGTCGCTCCACCAAACTTGGCATAACATGGAATGGCTTTTAAAAGCTCCAATTGAACTAGCAAACGTTCTACAAACACCAGAATCTCTTTTCCTAAACGGGTAGGAGATGCTGGTTGTCCATGTGTTTTGGCCAACATTGGAACTTGTTTCCACTCTTCTGCAAGTTGTGTTAGCTTTTCAATAAGCTCTTCTAACAATGGAAGATACTCTTCTTGAATCGCATCTTTGATAGAGCAAGGAACCGAAGTGTTGTTGATATCTTGAGAAGTTAATCCGAAGTGAATAAACTCTTTATCGTCCCCAATATGAAGTGCATCGAACTTCTCCTTAATGAAATACTCGACTGCTTTTACATCGTGGTTCGTAACTGACTCGATCTCTTTGATACGTAGAGCATCTTCTTCTGTGAAGTTTTTGTAGATATTACGAATGGCATCATATTTCGACTTGTCAAATTCCTTTAACTGTGGTAAGGGAAGCTCACATAGTGCAATAAAATATTCGACTTCAACAAATACACGATATTTAATCAATGCATATTCTGAGAAGTACTCTCCAAGCGAAGCTACTTTGCCTCTGTATCTCCCGTCTACTGGAGATATCGCTGTAAGATTATTCAGTTTCATGACCTTTATTTCAGATGTTTTGACTATTTACAAAAGTAATAAATAGTTAGAAGATATTGTGTGTAATCTATTCATCCTTTATTCCATCCTATCCAAACCATTTGTTTAGTTGCTTATTTCCAATAATTTAATGATGCGTGTTGGTCTTAGTGGGTTGTGAGTTAGTGGGTTGTGGTTATTTTTTTAATAGTTTAATTATTTGTGAAATATACGTTTTTACTCCCCAACAGAACACCTCCCTTCTAACAAAAGAAATGGTGATTATAATATGTATAGCTTTTCCATGCCCCCCTTGGGTTGTCCTCTTAACAAACCCTATAGCCTCTCTATGTTAGTGTCTTAATGCGTCTCGTATCGTTATAATTATTTTGAATTATCCCATGTATAAAGATATAACCTGGTGGTGTCATCCCTAAAAATAAGAGACATCTTTAAAACCCTTTCGTAACATATTTCCTTACCCAAATATTCTAATTTAGGTAAGTCAAAGGGTAAGTTACCCCCCCCTGTGAACCCTCTAGAAGGTGTTAGATTTGTTGAAATGTTTCGTAGGGAGTAACGATAGATGAGATAGGGATCGATAATGTGGTAAGGCGTTCGACAGTTCGGTTTAGTAAGTACTAAGCATATCTCTGAACTATCGGTTTTAGTGAGGACAGTGTTTTGGGGCGTTTTTTTGTTTTACAGGATTATGTTCGTTAACAAGTAAGTATCTTAAGGTCGGGTTTGGATGTGGTATTGGTGGATGTTTCTATTTCTGTTCTTTTAATATTAGATGTCGGATATGATTTTAACGAAAAAAGATTTTCAAGGTGGAAGGCTATAACTTTAAGATTATGAATGTAGTCGAGGATATAGGGCTTTGAGTGTTGTATAAAACAGTAAAAAAGATTGGTAAAAATGTTTGCAACAAATATAAAATGATCTATA
>JAONJW010000049.1 GCA_028377305.1 Prolixibacteraceae bacterium
AGCGGATCTAATGTATCTAATCAACAGTGCTTATGTACGTGGTCAGGAACTTAAAAAAGAAGATGTAGCTGAATTGACTAAGTACATAAAAACGGCTTATGGTGATGAGAAGAAAGAGTTGAAAGATATTGAGATTTCTGCTTATGCTTCTCCTGATGGAGCTTTGGATCTTAATGAAGGTCTTGCTAAGAATCGTGAAAAATCTGCTTCTAAATATGTTAACCGTCAGTTGAAGCGTAATAAAATTGACGCAGACGTAACTGGTCGTTTTACTCCAGAAGACTGGGAAGGATTCAAAGAGCTTGTAGAAGCTTCTGATATCCAAGATAAGGAGTTAATCTTACGTGTTCTTGCTATGTATAGTGATCCTGAAGTTCGTGACCGCGAGATCAAGAACATTTCAGAGGCATTCACTGTGTTGGCAGACAAAGTTCTTCCTAAACTACGTCGTGCAAAGATCACTGCTTCTGTAGATGTAATTGGTAAGAGTGATGAAGAGATTGCTGCTCTAGCGTCTTCTGATGCGTCAAAATTGAACCAAGCGGAGCTATTGTATGCTGCTTCTTTAACTGAAGATAAGAATCAGCAAATGGCTATCTATAATGCATTCATCAAGAAGTATCCATCAGATTGGAGAGGTTACAACAACTTGGGTATGATTCAAATGCAAAATGGTGATGTAGATGCTGCAAGCGCTAACTTCATGAAAGCTGATGAATTGGATCCTAAGAACCCAATCGTAATGAATAACTTGGGTGCTGTTGCTCTTGCTAATGGTGATGTAGCTAAAGCTGAAGAACTATTTGGTGCTGCTAACGGAGCTGGTGAAAATGTTGACTATAACCTAGGTGTTGTTGCTATCAAGAAAGGTGACTATGATGCTGCTGTTAAGTATTTCGGTAAATGTACTTGTGTGAACGCTGCTTTAGCTCAAATGTTAGCTGGAGACAACAACGGCGCACTACGTACTTTGAACAACAACAAATCTGATGATGGGTTGGTAGACTACTTGAAAGCTGTTATTGGTGCACGTACTGCAAAAACAACATTGTTGTATGCTAGCTTGCGTGATGCTGTAGCTAAAGATGCTAAATATAAGTCATTAGCTAAGACTGATCTTGAGTTCGCTAAATATTTCGATGATGCTCAATTCAAAGATATCGTGAAATAATTCGATAAAGCGAAGTAAAAAAATTATATATTAGGGTAGCGTAAGCTACCCTTTTTTTATATGTATAAATTCTATCATGAATAGTACTAGTTTATTTGTCGATGTTGTCGTTCCTTTCCCTTTAGCATCCACTTTTACTTACCACTACGATACAGTAATGAGTGCGCAGATGCAAGTGGGTAATAGGATTGTTGTACCTTTTCGTAATAAGCCGATAGTTGCGATAGTACTCAAATTGCATAACATTAAACCCGAAGGGTATGACACTAAAGCTGTGATATCTATCGTTGATAGTACACCATCAGTGAGCGACATACAGCTTAACTTTTGGTCTTGGATTGCAAACTATTACCAATGTACTATTGGAGAAGTAATGAAAGCTTCAATACCCGCTTCTTTGAGATTAGATGCAGATGCAAAAATAACTGTTAATGAAGAGGTAGATGAGCACACTGTTTCACAATGGGATTCTGAAACGAGAGAAATTTATTATTATGCGCTAGGAGATAGGGATCTCAAGTTATCGAAACTAGTCAAAGAGTTTGGTAAGGAGAAAGTTTATCAGATTGTTGCATTGTTGATGCGAAAGCACATCTTTTCATGTGATGGCTCCGTCAGAGGACAGAACAAACGAATGATTAGGGTGGTTAATTTTACTCCTTCTTATCACCAAATAAAAACACTCGAAATGGTGTTAAGAGGACTATCAAAAGCACCAAAGCAGCAAGAGTTAATGGCATATATGATGGATGAGTGTCGTATTGCTGATGATTGGGAATTTCGCTTCCCCTTATATGAGATAAAAAAAAGACAGTTAATTAGTGGGGTAAGACCATTAATACAAAAAGGGATAATTGAACAAGTGGAAGTTCTGGAAGAGGTAGTCCAGGACACAGAGATAAGTGTGATGTCCTTGCCGGAATTATCTGTAGCACAAGATAATGCATATAAAGATATTCTACGAAATTTCTTCGAGAAACAAGTTGTCCTTCTTCATGGTGTTACAGCAAGTGGAAAAACGGAGATATACATACGTCTGATTTCAGATTGTATAAAACAGAATAAACAAGTGTTGTATTTATTGCCTGAGATTGGGTTGACAACACAAATAATAAGACGCTTGAAGAGCGTATTCGGCAAAAAAGTTGCAATATATCATAGCCGTATTTCCGATAGTGAAAGAGTGGATTTATGGAATAAAATGTATGCGTATGACTCCTCGGACTCAGCAGCGGAATGCCAGATAATCCTTGGAGCACGTTCTACCATATTTTTACCATTTAAAAGGTTGGGATTGATTATTGTAGACGAAGAGCATGAGTCGTCTTATAAACAGTATGATCCATCCCCTAGGTATAATGCCCGAGATGCCGCGATTGTGCTATCGCATATTCATCAGTGTAAGACTCTGCTTGGCTCGGCCACACCATCTATAGAGACATATTACAATGCGTTGCATGGGAAGTTTGGTTTAGTGACGCTGACGCAAAGGTATAACGATATTCTACATCCGGAGATTGTCCTTGCTGATATCTCTGAGGCTAGGCGGACCAAAGCAATGCAAGGAGCGTTTACTCCTATTCTTATTGACGAGATAAAGAAAAGTTTAGAGGACAAAAAGCAAGTGATCCTTTTTCAAAATAGAAGAGGATATGGGCTTTTTGTTCAGTGTACAAAATGTAGTTGGACTCCTAAGTGTCTGCACTGCGATGTAAGTCTTACCTATCATAGGTCTGATAATTCCTTGGTATGTCACTACTGTGGCTATAAGATGTACTTTCCCAAAGAGTGTCCTTCGTGTCATAGCAGAGAGATTAAAGATATTGGATATGGTACCGAAAAAATTGAGTCTGAAATAAAAGAGTTGTTTCCTCAGGCCAAGCTTCTTAGAATGGATTTAGACACCACAAGAAAGAAACATTCGTTTGATCAAATTATTGGTGCATTTGAAAGAAATGAGGCAGATATATTAATTGGAACCCAGATGGTTACTAAAGGGCTCGATTTCTCTAATGTCGCAGTTGTTGGAATTGTAAATGCCGATGCCATACTTAAATTTCCTGACTTTAGAGCCTATGAGCGAAGCTTTCAATTAATGCTGCAAGTGAGTGGGAGAGCGGGTCGTCTTCATGGTGGTGGAAAAGTGGTTATACAGACTAGCGATCCAACTAATCCTCTATTTTCAGATGTTATAAAGGGTGACTACCCATCATTATATCAATCTCAAATTAAGGATAGAGAGATGTTTAGATATCCCCCTTTCTACCGTATGGTCTCGATTATGGTTAAACACAAATACCAAAATGTAGTGGATAGTTTTGCTAGTCAAGTAGCTTATATTCTTCGACAACAATTTGGACATCGTATTCTTGGACCGGAGTATCCATTGTTAACAAGAGTACAGAACAGTTATCAGAAGCAGATCATGTTAAAGTGCGAAAAAGACTACTCTATTTCTGCGGCAAAGCAGCTTATTGATAAGGTTATATCTCATGTTCAGTCACATTCCTCCAATAAGAATGTCTCGATTGTTATAGATGTAGACCCATTATAGGTCATTTTGCAAAAAATATCTTACTTTTGTTTACTTGAACTAGGATGGCACAAATTGAAAGTTTTTCACGTTTTAATGATGTAATAATTAAAATTACTATGGGTAAAATCATTGCTTTAGCGAATCAAAAAGGTGGGGTGGGTAAGACTACCACTTCTATTAATTTGGCTGCCAGCCTTTCAGTGTTGGAGAAGAAGGTCTTAATTATTGATGCAGATCCTCAGGCAAATACAACTTCTGGTTTGGGTTTTGATTTAAGCGAGGTAGAGTCAACCGTATACGAATGTATTGTGGATGATCTTGATCCCAGAACAGTCATTAAACAGACCGAGATAGAAGGTCTATTTTTGGTTCCATCGCATATTGATTTGGTTGGTGCAGAGGTGGAGATGCTTCAAATGCCCAATAGAGAGAAGCTGTTAAAGAAGGTGATAGAAGAGGTCCGTGATGATTACGACTTTATCATCATTGATTGTTCTCCGTCCCTAGGGCTCATTACCGTGAACGCCCTTACGGCTGCAGACTCTGTTGTTATCCCTGTTCAGAGTGAATACTTTGCTTTAGAGGGGTTAGGAAAGCTTTTAAACACAGTGAAGATTATACAGAATCGTCTGAATCCTTCTTTAGAGATAGAGGGATTCCTTTTAACTATGTTCGATTCCCGTTTGAATCTATCGAATCAAATTTATGATGAGATAAAGACCCACTTTAAATCGATGGTATTTAAAACGGTTATCTCAAGAAATATTAAGTTGAGTGAGGCTCCTAGTTATGGCAAAGCTGTAATTGAGTATGATGCTAATTCAACAGGGGCAAAGCAATACTTAGAACTTGCTCGAGAAATAATTGTTAATAATAGTAGCTTGGCTACAGTTTAAAAATATATACCCGTTCAGGATAGAGTAATTATGGCAAGAAGAAATGCTTTAGGTAGAGGTTTAGGTGCATTAATCAATGATGCCGATTTTGTAAATGATCCATCTTCATCTATCTCTCAAGTAGAGATAGGCAAGATTGAGGCAAACCCCTTTCAGCCACGTACTGAATTTGATGATGATACACTGATTGAATTAGCGACATCTATTCAAGAATTGGGGCTTATACAGCCTATTACATTACGAAAGATTGGCGGAGGTAAATTTCAAATCATTGCAGGAGAGCGTCGTTTTAGAGCTTCTCAAGTTGCAGGACTAGTCACAGTTCCTTGTTGGGTTAGAGAGGTCGGAGACGATCAGATGTTAGAGATGGCATTGGTAGAGAATATCCAACGCGAGAACCTTTCTGCTATTGAAGTTGCTTTAAGTTACCAACGATTAATCGATGAGTGTAATCTAACACAAGATGCATTGAGTGACAAAGTCGGCAAGAAACGTGCTACCATATCCAACTACCTTCGTCTTCTAAAGCTACCTGCGGTAATACAAAACGGACTACAAAAGCGTGCGCTATCAATGGGACATGCTAGAGCCATCATCAATATCGATGACGAAGATTTTCAAGTAGAGTTATATCACCAGATCATCGCTGAAGGTCTTTCCGTAAGAAAAGTAGAAGAGCTTGTACGTCAATATAATCAAGGGGAACAGGAAAGTGAAATTCCCAATAATCCGGATGCAAAGAGAGAGCCATTTCCACAAGAATTTGTATCGCTTCAACAGCACCTTCGTTCTTATTTCGACACTTCTGTCAATTTCCGTATGAATGACAAAGGGAAAGGGAAAATTGTAATTCCTTTTGATGATCCCAAGGAATTAGAGCGTATTATTTCTATATTGGACCAAACAAAAAATTAAATAGGTAGATCTTTAAATGGAGATGAATTGTTTCAGTAAGCGTATTTTGATCACATATGTTGTAGTTCTTTCGATCGTATTTCAATCTATCGGTCAAGAAAAGAAGGACGAGATATCTAAACCTATTGTGGTGGCCGACACTATCCAACTTCCGATGGACACAACTGAGTTAGAGCCTCAGTATCGTATGATACCACGTTCTCCTAAGAAGGCTTCTATCATGTCTGCATTGGTGCCCGGACTGGGACAGATATATAACCATAAGTATTGGAAACTTCCTCTTATATATGGTGGATTTGCAGCTATGACATACGGATTTACATGGAACAATAACCAGTTTAAAGACTATAAAAAAGGATTTCAGATTCTATCCAAAGACATTAGTACATTGACACCAGAAGAACTTGCCTACTTACGTCAGTTGATTCGCAATCCTAATGTAAACCTTGAAGATCCACAACAACAAGATTATCTGCTCCGACAACTTGAATCAGGAATGACTTTTTATAAAAGGAACAGAGATTTGAATGTTGTAGGAATGGCGGCACTATATTTGTTGAACATCATTGACGCCAGTATTGACGCTCACTTTTCCACTTTTGATATTAGTGATAACCTATCAATGGATGTCGAACCCTATGCAACACCAGACCAGATGGGGGTCGGGATACAATTCAAATTTTAATCTTACTTAAAGGACAATAATGAAATTATATACACTTCTTTTTATCTCGTTGTTTTTATCTCTTTCCACGGGAAGAGCAGAAAGTCTTAGCAAGAGAAAAAATGCGGATGTCGATTCACTTCAATCAATTAAAATTAAATCGGTTGATAAACTTGGGGCTAATGGAACCTATCAGTGGTCCTATATGGAAATCGATGAAGATCTATCCGACCTTTTTACTGATCGACTCGATTCGATGGTTATTCAGTGGAGAACCAATTGTTTGACCTCACTTGATAAAGCCGATCAAGACACCATAAACGGGCTTGATCACATCGTTGATGAATCACAGGTATTAAGTGGTGTACTTTCTGATAGCACCTATATTAAGCAATTTGAAGATATTCATTCGTTCATTGATCTTTCATACAACGGTACGGTCAAGAACTTTGTAAATCTTTATGCGGTGCGTCGCAAAAGACAGGTAGCACACCTATTGCAGTTGTCGGAGTACTATTTCCCAATGTTCGAAGAGGTTCTAGATCGTTATGACCTGCCTTTAGAGTTGAAATACTTGCCTATCATTGAGTCTTCAATGAATCCTAGAGCTTATTCACGAGCAGGAGCGTCGGGTTTATGGCAGTTTATGTACTATACTGGAAAACAGTATGGACTACGTATCAATAGCTATGTCGATGAGCGTCGTGATCCATACAAATCAACGGTAGCAGCTGCTAAGTTCCTTAAAGATCTTTATAAGATATACAAAGATTGGCATCTCGTAATTGCTGCATATAACTGTGGTCCAGGAAATGTAAACAAGGCAATTCGTCGATGTGGTGGCACTCGAAACTACTGGGCGATATATTATCGTCTGCCAAGAGAAACTCGAGGGTATGTGCCTTCGTATATTGCAGCTACCTACATTATGAACTATGCAGATGAGTACGGTGTAACACCAAAAAAGCGTGTCCTTCCATTGGCAACTGACACGATCACCATCGACCATTATCTGAATCTAGAGCAGGTATCTAAACAGATGAATATTTCATTGAATGAAGTACGTGAGTTAAACCCTCAATATCGAAAAGACATCATTCCTGCAACTTCCAAAGAAACCTACATGTTACGTCTTCCTGCTGAGCGAGTAGGTGATTTCATTGATGAGGAGGCACACATATATGCATATAATCGTGACAAGTATTTTCCAAACAATCGTCTAGAGAAACCGAAAGATTTAGGTTCGAATAAGTATGCACATGGGAATATCAAAGGCAAAAAGAAAGTATATTATAAGGTCAAGAACGGCGATAATATAGGATATATTGCTGAGTGGTTTGATGTTAGGAGTAGCGACCTTCGCTATTGGAACAGCATTCGTCGTAACATGATTCGTGTGGGACAAAAACTAGTGGTATATGTCCCTGCATCTAAATACAGCTACTATAATCGTTTTAATACTATGTCTTTCAAACAGAAGCAGCAAGCATGTGGAGCGAAAGGCTATCGTAAAACTACAGCTACTAAAAATAGTAGTGGCAGTAAATCAGGTGATTATGTGTATTATACGGTGAAAAATAACGATACCTTATGGAATATAGCAAAGAAATTCACTGGAGTATCAGAGAGTTCAATCCAGAGGTTAAATGGTATCCGCAATGCGAGATCACTATCGATAGGACAGGTCATTAAAATAAAGAAAATTTAAAGACGTGTTGAATAATATAAACAAACGCATCCTTTGAAGCATATTGCTCCAAAGGGTGCGTTTATTTTTTATCCTAACTCATGAGAGGCAAAAGACTCCACTGTAAGGTGTCCCCTTTTATGATTATTTAGTATCGGGATTATATGCAAATCGTTCTTAAACTGACGCTTATCTCCACGTAAAATTATCGCGTTGGATAGGCATACTCATACAACGAGCACCACCTCCTCCTCTAGCTAATTCGGAACCTTCGATAGTTACTACCACCTTTTCATAATCGGCTACATCTTTCTTTCCTGCGATGAAATCCAGCGCCGAGATTACTTCGAAACCATGTTTATTCATCTCCTCGATAGTATGCACATTACGGGCATAACCAATCACCTTTCCTGGTGCAAAAGAAAAGAAGTTTGCACCACTGTGCCACTGTTCTCTCTCCATAGTCCAACGGTCTGCAGTACCACCACACTGAACAGGATCAAGATGAATTCCTCTGTTAGCTAGTGCTTTTAATAGATTCTCTTCTGTCTCAATCTTCTTAACCTTACCATTATCGATTTCAATATGGATGGTTTGGTATTTGCTTCTGCCTAGAATAAGTGGTTCATAAACCATACATTTATCTTCTGAAAGAAAGGTAAATACCATATCTAGGTGTATAAACGATTCTGGTGTATGTGGGAGTTCTTGAACGATAATATGTTTCGGTGTATCTTTTCTCTGCTTCAAGGTCTCGATAATAAAGTCGATACCATGAGTTGTAGTTCTGCTTCCACATCCGACTACCAACAGATCTTCTGCTCCAATTTGCACATCTCCACCCTCAATAGATACACGTGGATCTAGAGGAAACTTACGTTTGGCTGTTAGCGGGTTAACAGTCTCTGCTTTAATTGATGAGTGGTAGTGGAAGATGGTTTCCATGATGAAACTCTCTCTCTCTCTCACCTTACTAGCCATCTTTCCAATAAGCACATTGTCCCAAACACTCATTGAAGCATCTCGGGTAAACAAAAAGTTATGCAATGGACGAAGTGCAAATCTGTCCTCTGTTAAAAACTTCGTAAGATTATCTCTTTGAATAGGCACCCCCTGAAGTAATTGTATTGCAAGTTCATCTGTAGGTATGGCTTTTAGTTCGTCAATAATATCAAAACATTTCTCTTCACAGCAGATCTTCTCTAACAAAGATGCTTTTGCATCTTCACTACGAAGTGTCTCTGCTAACAAATCTTTCACTTCGAAAACATTTGTCACTTTCTGAAGTGCTCCTTTAAACTGAGCATATTCCTTTTGTGCAATTGATAGGTTTAATATATCGCTATATAGTGCTTTCTCCGCATTCTCTGGGGTCATGTTTTCTACCTCAATTCCGGGGGTGTGAAGAATCACACCATTCAGTTTCCCGATCTCAGAAGTCACATTCAGTTGAAATTTTTTCATGGGTTATGCGATTATCATTTTTGAATACTGTCTATCTACAAATATAATTTATTATCACAATTTTATGTATGATTATTATTTCTTCCTTATATTGTTTTCGATGGTTATCTGTATCTTTCACGAAAGAAAAAACATAATGAGAGTATTAAAACACATAATGCTACTTCTTTTCATGGGATTGTCGGAGGCGGCTATGGCACAACATAAAGCCACAGTATCCAATGATACGGCACGTGTGGCTAATGCCTATGAGTTCGACATACAAAAGCTTCCAGAGGTCCGGGTAAATAGAATGAACAGAAGTCGTTATTGGGAAAGATACTACCGTTTGGTAAGAAAAGTAAAGAAAGTATACCCTTTGGCGAGAAAAGCGAGGGTGGTTGTTTCGGAGTATGAACAGGAGTACGACAAATTCAACAAAAAACGCGAGCGTAGACGCTTTGCCAAAGGATTAGAAAAAGCACTGCTGGAAGAGTATGAGCCCATGATACGTAAAATGAGTATCAGTGAAGGACGAATACTCATCCGTCTGATTGATCGTGAAGTAAGCCTCTCATCCTATCATATAATCAAAGAATTTAGGGGCGGATTTACTGCTTTTGTGTGGCAATCTGTCGCTAAACTGTTTAGACAAGATCTAAAAACAAAATATGATCCCTATGGTGAAGACTACTTGCTTGAACTCATCGTTCAAGCAATCGATAGGGGGGAGATTTAGCAAGCAAACCAGAATATATTCATGTCTTACAATCCGGAATCGCACCCTTCTTCTGTTATTTGTGCCTATCCAAATGGCCTTTTTAGACTACAGTATTATTACTTATCAATTTAATTCCTTACTTTCGATTATTTATAAATATGTTCTCTACTGTTTTAAAGAGTGCTAATGGAAAACATAAAACATCGAGGTCTTAGAAAAAGATTGGTGCAACAACTTGCACAAAAAGGACGTTTCGATCCAAAAGTATTGGAGGCTATGCTTCGCATTCCGCGACACCTGTTTATCGAGCCATCGTTTCTTCGATATGCTTATCAGGATATGGCTTTCCCTATTGGGTGTGGACAAACTATATCTCAACCTTATACGGTAGCGGCACAAAGCTCTTTGCTGGAGATCGCACCACGAATGAAGGTTCTGGAGATCGGTACAGGATCGGGATATCAATCGGCAGTATTAACCGAAATGGGAGCAAATCTCTATAGTATTGAACGTCACCTTCCATTACATGAAAGAGCAAAACAGTTGCTAGAACAATTGACTTATCGTCCACGTTTATACTATGCTGACGGTTATATCGGCATTCCTACCTTAGCCCCTTTCGATCGTATATTGGTAACGGCTGCTGCACCAGAGGTACCTTCTCAACTCCTAAACCAGTTGGGTGATGGAGGAATCATGGTAGTACCTGTTGGAGAGGGAAAGGATCAAGTGATGATGAAGATAAGACGTTGTGGAAATGAATTTGAAATAGAGAAGCACGGAACATTTTCTTTCGTTCCGATGCTAAAAGGGAGAGAATAATAAATAGATACGTTATGATGAATGTTGCATGCTTGACTTTTAACCCTGTACAGGTAAATACATATATAATTTGGGACGACACTTTGGAATGTGTCATTATAGATCCAGGCTGTTCAAACCCTGCGGAAGAGGCACAACTGGTAGATTTCATTGACAGAAAATCACTCAAACCAGTGCGTCTACTTAATACACATGGTCATTTCGATCATATATGGGGTAATGATTTTGTGTCTAAAAAATGGAACCTTCCTGTTGAAGCACACCCTTATTCACAAGAGATCATGGAACGTGGTCCATCCCAAGGTGCTATGTTTGGTATTGAAGTACCATCGGCTCCAACTATTGGAAAAGAGATTCATGATGGCGACAAAATAACTTTTGGACATAGCGAACTAGATACCATTCATGTCCCAGGGCATGAACCAGGAAGTATCATCTTCTACAGTCCAGAAGATCACTTTATGGTGTGTGGAGATGTACTATTTAATGGTAGTATTGGACGTACTGATCTATACAAAGGTGACCACCAACAACTCATCGATGGAATCAAAGAGAAAGTATTGCCTCTTCCAGAACAGACAACCATCTATTCTGGACACGGCATCGCTACCTCCATCGCCAACGAAAAGCAGAACAACCCTTTTCTACAATAGAAAAAAACCATCTACCAACGGGTTCGATTGGTTTTAATAATCATAAAAAAAGAGATAGCATCCTGTTATCTCTTTTTTCGTACCCATATCCCATCCTCTTTCCTGCCTCCATCCCTACACCTCATAGGTACCATCCCTATACTAAACTTACCCTTAACTTACCTTTAAGTTACCCTTCCCTTACCAAAATAGCACTAAAAGGTAAGCCAACTGTATCGCAACACTCTTTAAACAGAGAACCAAACAGAGGTTTGAATGCTAGGGGATAACTCTTAATATCTGTTGATATTATTGGTATATTATGATCAAAACCTGCAGCACTTAGACAAACTGAGTGACTAAATAAACAGGTAGAATCGATTTAAACAGTCTATCTGTTTTTGCTCCAATAATACGCTGTAAGTTCGACTCACTTCATTTTGCCTATTATGATAAATGGATATCTGATCATCGGACTTAAAGCCTTCTTATACTTTTTTACCTACCCCAGCGTTTTTCACAGGGCTGAAAAGTGTAGTACTTTCAGTGCAAGTTGCAGTAATATGGGTTCGAAGCAGATGAGTTGTCTCTTCAGACCAATAAACTAGTTGTTTAATGGTAATACATAGAACATAAACTATAAGGTTGTAGTACTAGAAATATGCCGACTAGTGTCACCGAGTTCAAGCTAGATTTTCTTCTTTCGATCTCATCTTTTCATGTCTTTGGTTCTTTTTTATGACATAGTCGAGCTGTGTTCTCAGATTAGTAGCTCTGATTTATTGGGGCTGATATAGTAGTGGTCGTTTCAATTTTATATGTTGTGCAATAGCTATGTTATGATTTTAGGATGCTTCTGATTAATTTTATATCAATTGTTATACGCAAATGACTATTATCACTCGATTTTCATGAAATGAGTCGTAACATTGAGTAGTGATTTGCTGCCAATACTGTTTATGTAGTATTGGTAAAAGTGTAATTCATATAATGTATATTTGTTATTCATAGTAGTCAGTTCTTTCTCCTCAAGAGGGTGTGGATGAAAGGATTGTTAAAAATATAGTTCGTTATGCCATACGAAAAGTTTATAGATAGACACATTGGTCCTAGAGATCATGAGGTGGAACAGATGCTTCAAGAGTTGGGGGTTGCATCAATGGATGAGTTGATCGATCAAACGGTTCCTAAAGATATCCGTATATCCGATATGAATCTCTCTCCTGCGATGACAGAGAGAGCATATTTTAAGCATATAAAGAAGTTGGCATCGATGAACAAAGTGTTTAATACTTACATTGGAATGGGGTATTATGATACGATTACACCATCGGTGATATTACGTAATGTGTTGGAGAATCCAGCATGGTATACTTCTTATACACCTTATCAAGCAGAGATATCACAGGGGCGTTTAGAGGCTTTGTTGAATTTCCAAACAATGGTGACTGAGCTTACGGCTATGGAGCTAGCGAATGCTTCGTTATTGGACGAAGGAACTGCAGCTGCTGAAGCAATGATTATGTTGTTTAATGCCAAAGGTCGTAAGAAGAAGCAGTCTGTGAAGTTTTTTGTGGACCATCAAGTGTGGCCACAGACTTTGGATGTGTTGATTACGCGTGCTGAACCTCTTGGTATCGAGATTGTGGTTGATGATTTTAAGGCGACTGAACTAGATGATCTGTTTTTTGGTGCGTTGGTGCAGTATCCTAATGCGGACGGTGTAGTAGCGGATTATCGCGACTTTACGGCTGTTTGTCATGAGAAAGAGGTTCGTGTGGCTGTGGCTACGGATCTGATGGCATTGACTATATTAGAAGCTCCCGGATCATGGGGGGCAGATGTGGTGTTTGGTTCGTCACAACGATTTGGTATTCCTATGGGGTATGGTGGTCCTGCTGCCGCTTTCTTTGCAACTAGAGAGGCATATAAGCGTAACCTTCCGGGGCGTATCATTGGTATTACGAAGGATTTGCAAGGCAACCAGGCACTTCGTATGGCTTTGCAGACGCGTGAGCAGCACATTAAGAGAGAACGTGCTACTTCTAACATCTGTACGGCTCAAGCACTGTTGGCTACTATGGCAGGGATGTATGCTACGTACCATGGGCCAGATGGGTTGACTCAAATAGCAACGCGTATTCATACGATCGCTTCGTTTATCACTACAGAGCTTCAACAGATGGGGTACGGTCAGGTGAATAAGACATTCTTCGATACGTTGCGTATTGCTTTGCCAGCCAAAGTGAAGAAAGAAGATATTGAGTGGTTCTCTTTGGATCTAGAGATGAACTTCCGCTATTTCGATAATGGAGATGTGGGGATTGCTATTGACGAGACCACAAATTTAGAAGATATAAACTGGATATTAGAAGTGTTTGCTAAAGCGGCAAACCTTCCTAAGCCAGAAGTAACTACTTTCCCTAAGGCGGTAGCTTACGATAGTGTGTTGAAAAGAACTACACCTTTTATGCAGCAGGTGGTGTTTAATCGCTATCGTAGTGAAACAGAGATGGCAAGATATATTAAGCGTTTGGAGCGTAAGGATATCTCGTTATTGAATTCGATGATCTCGTTGGGGTCATGTACGATGAAGCTGAACGCTGCTACCGAGATGTTTCCATTAAGTTGGATTGAGTTCAACGGTTTGCATCCATTTATTCCTAAAAACCAGGCATTGGGTTACCATGTGATGATGGAGGAGTTGCGTAGAGACTTGAGTGAGATTACTGGTTTCGCGGACATGTCGATGCAACCAAATTCAGGTGCTGCAGGTGAATATGCTGGATTGATGGTGATTCGTGAGTATCATATACGCAGTGGTGAAGGACATCGTGATGTGGTGTTAATTCCATCTTCTGCACACGGAACAAACCCAGCTAGTGGAGTGATGGCAGGAATGAAAGTTGTGGTGACGCCATGTGATGAGAATGGTAATGTCGATGTTGAGGCTTTGAGAGCAAAGGCTATTGAACACAAGAACGATCTTTCGGCTTGTATGATTACCTATCCATCTACACATGGTGTGTTTGAGGTTGAGATTCGTGAGATCTGTAATATTATTCATGAGAATGGTGGGCAGGTTTATATGGACGGAGCCAATATGAATGCACAAGTTGGATTGACTAACCCCGGATTTATTGGGGCAGATGTTTGTCACTTAAATCTACATAAGACTTTTGCGATTCCTCACGGTGGTGGCGGTCCTGGTGTGGGCCCAATTGGTGTGGCTGCACATCTTGTTGAGTGTTTACCTTCACATTCGGTGATCAATAATGGTCATGTGGGTATTCATGCTGTCTCTTCAGCACCATGGGGTAGTGCTTTAGTGCAAACTATCACTTATGGTTATATTAAAATGTTGGGCGCAAGAGGACTTAAACGTGCTACAGAGGTCGCAATCCTGAATGCAAATTATATTGCACACCATATGAAAGAGACTTATGGTGTCCTGTATACTGGGGCAGAAGGACGTGTGGGTCACGAGATGATTCTTGAGTGTAGAACAGTGAAAGCCACTTCTGGTATTACAGAATTGGATATTGCTAAACGTTTGATGGATTATGGTTTTCATGCTCCTACATTGTCATTCCCTGTTGCGGGTACATTGATGATCGAACCGACCGAGAGTGAGTCAAAATATGAGTTGGATCGTTTTATTGAAACCCTTAATACAATCTTTAAGGAGATTAAAGAGGTGGAGAGCGGCGAGGCCGACAAAGAAGATAATGTGTTGAAAAATGCGCCACACACAGATCTCGTTGTTACGGCAGATGAGTGGGAACATAGTTATCCAAGATCAAAGGCAGCCTATCCACTCTCGTGGCTGAGGGATGGGAAGTATTGGGTCCCTGTTGGTCGTGTGGACGATGCGTTTGGAGACCGAAACTTGATATGTACATGTGATCCAATAGAATCATATATGTAGCAAATCAACTATGTCATCTATGAGTGCCACCTCCAGGTTTGGGGGTGGTTTTTTGTTTTTTATATCTTTTAAGATCGTTTATTGAAAAAAATGGTACACTATTTGCTTCATCTTATTTATATTTGGAAACTAGATTAATAATTAGATACTTATGAAAACAGTACAACACCTCTTAGTAATTTGCTTAGCGATTTTCGCAACATCATGTGTTGATGATGACTTTAAGCCTAAGGCTATTGACGAAACTTCCATGACGCTTACTTTGGAATGTGATATGGTAAACAATGCCAGTAGTGCAAAAGCACAGTTTTTTAATGCTAACGGTTATACAACAGAGTTGATTAGTGGCAACACTGTTGCTTTTAATGATCAACCGATGCCGTTCTTTGCCAATGGTAGTTTCTATGGCGTATCTTTTGAAAAGCAAACTAAGTTTGATGGCACCTTCATAGTGAAAGGAGACAACGGTAAGACTTACACTAATGAAGTGAAGATTAATATGACAGATCCCTATTTGACAGAATCGATGATTGTGCCTGGGAAGAGTGCAACTACAGTCGAGTGGGATATCCCTTTAGTCGCAGATGAAACCATTACTGTTTATGTAATCAAATTCTCAGATAATGCTGGGGCAAATGATGTCGCCGAGACGCTAATTACTGTGTCAGTTGATGATGATGGTGCAACTTCCTTAGTGATTCCAAAAGAAGAGACAGCGAAGCTTCAAGCGGAGACTGCTTATGAGGTTCAATGTGTTCGCACACTATTTTCAAACAATATTGATCAGGCTCCTTCGAGAGGTGGATATGTGATTACTCGACTGTTTATGCCACGTATGAATTTAGATACCGTAAAAGAAGTCAAATAAGTCTGCAGTGTAGTGATTTAAGTGTTAAAGAAAATATTTCGGATGTTAAAAGGGAGGATGTAGATCCCCCTTTTTTTTTATATTAACATTATATTGTAATTTTTATTTTTAACTTGTGCAGGATAGGATTGGAGTTTAATACTCTATTAGATGAAGTAATGAAATGAAAAGATTGTTTAGTTTGTTGAGGCCTCTAATGGTTTTTGTTATATTGTCATCTATTCAAACGACTTATGGTCAGAAGATAGATGACAGCCTGAACTATGTGGTGGGGAATGACTCTTTGCTTCATGTTAACCTTTTAGAGGTGAAAATTATCCCTCCTTATAAGTTTAAGAATCAAAGACAAGAGAATAAATATCAGAAGCTCGAGCAGAGAGTTAAAAGAGTTTACCCTGTTTCTTTGGTCGTTCTAGGGGAGTATAAAAAGGTCAATCAAGAGTATGCTAAGGTTTACCATTCCAAGAGTAAAAGAAAGCAATATATCAAGTGGTATCAGAAGCACATATATGATACTTATATTGATACACTAAAGGCATTGACTTATTCGGAGAATAAACTGTTATTGAAGTTAATTAGCTACCAAACCGGTAAGTCTCCATACGCTTTGATTAAAGAGTTCAGGGGAACAGGAAATGCATGGTTATGGAGAGGGATGGCTTTAATGGCAGGAGCAAATCTTAATACTACTTTTGAAGAAGAGGATGATAAGATGTTGTTGCATATTATTAGACGTATGGAGGCAGATCAGTTATAATGATTCATATTTGAGGGGGAAATAAGTATGGAAAATTTATTTAATGATTTAGATGGAGGGCTGACACTAGTACAACGTGTTATTAAAACAATTGAATCAGCTATCTTAGAGAGAAAAATTCAAGAAGGAACACGTCTTCCTGCAGAAAGAGAACTATGCGAATTGCTGTCGGTTAGTCGCACGACCGTTAGAGAAGCTTTACGTTCTTTGTCGGCAAAAGGTTTGGTGGAGATACGTAAAGGAAGTGGAGTTTATGTATCACATTATGCAATGAATAGTGCATTAGACTCTGTCAATCATTTCTATAATTCGACTTTTAATGAGAAGTGGTTACATCAATTGGCACACTTCAGACTACAGTTTGAACCGCAAGTGGCACGAATGGCTGCCAAGAACCGTAATGGATATAACTTGGAATGTTTAAAGAAGAATATCGATCGCTCTCGTCTGTATACAGAGTATACCGATCGTAAGACGGCGGCTTTAGATGTGGAGTTCCATCAATTGGTGGCACAAGCAACTCATAATCGTTTTGTCGTGGTGAGTATGGAACCTGTATTTAATCTCTTGCCTAAACTTTGTGACTCTATTTATGCAGAAGATGGATATGCTGCCAAGGAGGTGGTTTGCGATACCCATCAGCTTGTTTATGATGCAATTGTGGAGCAAGATGAAGATCGGGCTGAAGAGACTATGCGCAACCACATTGGCGAGTTCTTGAAGCATTACTTCCAGTATGTAGAAGAAAATAATACATCACTATTTTAATTGTTTATATTTGTATAACGTAAATACAAACAATGGAATTCTGATAAATACTTATGAATTTTTACCGATCGATTCTCTTTACAGTAATAGCATTTATTTTTCAAAGCGTTTTGTTTGCTCAAGACAACCGTAGCCTACCCAAACATGAATTTAGAGGAGCATGGATTGCTACTGTTGCCAATATTGATTGGCCTAAATCAAGAGGAGGAGATGTGGAGAAACAGAAGCATGATCTCTGTGCTTTGCTTGATACTTTGAAATCCTTTAACCTGAATGCTGTGATCTTTCAAGTAAGACCTACTTCTGATGCATTCTACCATTCGAAATATGAACCGTGGTCAAAATATTTAACGGGAGTACAGGGAGAGATGCCGGAGAGCTATTTCGACCCTTTAGCTTTTGTCATTCATGAATGTCATCAAAGAGGAATGGAACTTCATGCTTGGTTTAATCCCTATCGTGTGAAGCAGAGCGATGAGGATGAACTGAGTGATGGGAATATTGCAAAGGTCCATCTAGAGTGGACATTCAAGTATGGAAAACGTACTTATTTCGATCCAGGACTACCGCAAGTAAGAGATTGGGTGGCCAATGTTGTCACCGATGTGGTACGCCGCTATGATGTGGATGCAATACATTTCGATGACTATTTCTACCCATACCCTATTGCAGGAAAGCCACTCCCGGATTCTACTTCTTTTGCACAGTATCCTGAAGGATTTGATTCAACCCAAGTGAAAGATTGGAGACGTCATAATGTAAACACCATTATCAAGCAATTGAGTGATAGCATCCACTCTGTCAAGCCTTGGGTTAAGTTTGGGATTAGTCCATTTGGGGTTTGGAGAGAGAAGCGAGATGACTTAAGAGGCTCAGATACTACTGGAGGAATGACCAACTACGATCACCTTTATGCCGATGTGATAATGTGGCAAGAGGAGAAATGGATCGATTATATGTTGCCCCAGATCTATTGGTATAGAGGACAGCCTAAAGTGGATTATGAAACTTTAGCAAACTGGTGGGGAGAAAATAATAAAGGAAGACATTGCTATATTGGGAATGCTCTTTATAAGATGAAACCTAATGCTTCAGCAGTACCATGGCAGTCGCCACAAGAAGGAATCGAACAGATTAAATTAGATCGTGAGATTGAAGGGATAAATGGATTCGCATTCTACTCCTCAAAGTATCTTACCAAGGCGATGATGGGCTTCAAAGACTCTTTGAAGGCCAATTATCTTGCCATGCCAGCATTAACCCCTAATATGGCATGGATTGACTCCGTACCTCCAGCTTATCCTATTAATATTGATATTCGTAAGATAAAGAAAGGAAGGCAGATATATTGGGACCCTGTACTGGGTGGCGAGATGGATAAAGGACACTTCTATGCGGTATATCGTTTTACCAAAGAGGATAAGTTGTTTGAATTAACTTCCGAGAATATGGTACAACTATCTTCGGATTGTACCTTTGATATTCATCGTCGCTTTTTACGTCTTTTTAGAAAGAAGCATTACTATATTGTTACAACAGTAGATAGAGCAAGTAATGAGAGCGTGCCTAGTAGGATATTTTATGTGAAACAGTAGTTCTCATTTCTATCTGTTATGATATATAAAAACTCCAGCACCGTTTAATGTGCTGGAGTTTTTGTGGTTATAAGCCTAGTTGATCTTTTCCTTGTATAAATTCAATATCTCTTGGGATACCTGCTGATTCAATCTTCACTAGATCAGACTGTAGATCGGCAGGAGTGATTGCATAATCATAGATCAGCTTAGAAGCTTTATTATAATCACCATCTCCTTGAATCGTTAAGTAAATCTTGGCCAAATTAACCATGGCTTCATGCATCTTGTCGAAGTTAACTTTATACTTTCCTGTAACCATGTCTTTTTCGAAGGCTCCATACTTACTGAAGTAGTTAAATCGAATGATATTAACTTTACCACTAGTATTGGTTGTTCCAAAACGTAAGGTCCTAAAGATACTTGCCATAATCGTTACGTAATTGTCCTTGATATTGTGGTCCCCTCCTAATTTATTGAATTTCTGGAGTTCGTTGATAAGGTATAATCCAACTACATCGGCTTTACCCGATTCTATCACAGAGTAATGTTCTTTAAGTTGGTCTATGACGGTGTGTTGCCCATCAATAGTATAGTTTAGCCCTAGATTATGTGCCACCTCAATAAGCATCGTGTTTTCAAAGAACGCATCAAATGTAACATGCTGTTGTTGTGATGGAACAATAAGCTCTTTAGTGATTGGAACTATAATTTCATCAAACTTAGCTTTCATACAGTTTCTAAAGTAGATGGTACGACTTCCCTTTTCTTTCTCTATCTTCGGATCATTAGGTAGATATAGGGCCATAGTCTTTCCTGCTCTATTGGCATCTCCTTTACTGTAGATAATATCGCACACCGCTAGGTCAGATTCTAATGATGGAACTTCACTCTTGTATGCTTGTTCAACGGGAAGTAGTTTCTGCAACTCAGGAAGATGAGCTACGATCTTATCTATTTTATTAGACAATTCTACATCTTTAACAAGAATCATTGCTTCAAAGGAGTTCTTGTATCCATATAGCTGATCCTCATATCTTTCAATTGGACCTACAACAAAGTCAATCTTGCTGTTCTTTAGATCCATCCATGCTAAGTCGCTCTTGTAGTAGTCATCATCTAAAAACGATTGTGCTACTGTTTTTAGATAAACCTTTAGTTGTGAATCTTCCGCATATGTGGCTGCCTTATTAAGAAGAGATGATGCTTTTACTAACTCTTTCTCATAAGCTATATGATAAGGAATCACCTTTAAATTGTTCAGCGAATCTCTTCTAATGATACTATAATGATTTACCTTGTTCGGATCCTGAAGCTTGTCAAATTCAGATTTAGTCATATCAGAAGGGTAGTACTGTGCCCCAAGAGGCTTCTCTCCAATACCTTCTACAAAGGGAATATCGTTGTTGAGGCGATTCCATGGACCGTAATTAATGATGGTTAGTTTTAGTAGATTATCATCATTAATATTGTTAAGTAGAGTGTTTTTATCTCCCCAAACCTGCTTCCAATATAGATCATCCATAATGTCAGATACTTCCACAAGAAGCGTAAGCATTTTCTTTTGATCCTTTGATAATTTAGTAAGATCGGTAGTTAGAGTGATAGTGGTGTATTCTTCAACTAACTTTGCAGCATCTGTATTACTTACATATGTTGCATCGGATGTTTTACACCCTATTAGTAGAGATAGACACGCTGAAATAATAAGTAGTCCGTTTCTCATTTCGATATATTTGTTGTTTGTATAAATTTAATGACCTCAAAAGTTTGCAAAGATATTATGAAATATCCATATAATGTCAATATGATGTCTTATGTTAATATTAACAAGTGTGATATATTGAAATAATTAACCGTGTATCCTGTGGTAATATGATGTGTGTTGTGGGATTATGCTATTTAGATGTAAGAAGTGTTAGTAGTTATGCATTGTGTTGTGTCCCTAAAATGTATTTGTAATATTGAAAATAGAGATAGAAAAGAGTGCCATAATCTCACCTGCGAAATTTAAGGCACTCTTCGAAGAAATAAGGTTTTATATCTTGTTTGTTAAAATGCGAAGTTAAGTCCAACTTGGAAGTAGCTTCCATCGTCTTCTATTTTCTTGTGCATTTTAATGATAGATTTATTATATCCGACCTCTCCCACTATGAATAACTTGAAAGAAGTATGCCCCTCAATGGCAGCTTTCTTTTTATATATAGATAAACCTAATTGGGCTGCGGGGCTAATATTGATGTTCTGAGTTAAATAATAGGTTTTATTATCGTTTGTAACCTTCATTCTCGAATATCCCAGTCTTCCAAGCAATGCTAAATAACTCTCTCCGAGATTAAACTTTGGTCCGAATCCAATAGAGATATTAGTGAAATGTAAGTCTGTATTTTTATTAATAGGAAATCTTCTACCATCTTCTCCAAAGACTTCATCGTCGATATTACTTTTACAAAAGGTATTACCTATATTTAAGTCAAGGTAAAACTCGTTTGCCAAGACTCCGATAGAATAGTAGACTCCTTTGCCTCCATTGAAAAAACTAACACTTGGGTTATAACCATTCATACCGATACCAATGGTTGTGAATGTTCTGTTGGCGTGATTTAGAGTAGCTAGAGTTTCGTTTGATTCAGTAGAGACACTATTAACACCAGATAGTTCTTTTAACAACCAATTAATATAGAACTTGTTTGTAGTGTAAGGGTTGCTTTGAAGATGGTCTACTATCAAATCTTTCTGCTGTCTGCGATTTTCAGGTTTTGCTCTTGGATCCGTGATAATAAATAGAAAAACATAAAGAATACTGGTTTCCTTATCTATCGATTCTTTTTCGGTAATATTTTTTTTAATCTCTCTATAATGCCTACTATAGCATCTTTTAATCGTTTTCTTCGATGCTTTGTATCGCTTTTCCATAACCTTATCTGTTATCATCTGCGGCGAATATTGGTCTACATTACTCATCTTACGGAATTGTTCTGTATCGCCAAAGAGCGTAGAACAGTAGATCCATTCAGAATATAACATTACCGAGTTGGCATCCTCATGATTTATTAGCTTCTCATAGGCTGCTTGTGCCTCTTTAAGCTCATCATAATTCAAATGATCAACCATCGTCTGCTTAATATACCATAAGCTTTCTATGGGTGACGCCTCCATATTATTTGTCGTCTGGCTCATTGCGTTAAGGGACAATAAGCACATCGCAATATTGCTTAGCAAATAGAGTGTTGTTTTCATAAATGTTTAAGTTGAATGGTATTGGTTCTGAATATATTTAGATTAAGGACCGTCTCAATATTATTGTTTGTAAATGCCTAAGCATGTGATTATCGTCCATTAATTTAATACGGATCTATATGTTATACATCCACATCTAATCCTCTAAAATTACATGACAAATCCTCCACTTCTAGAGTAGTCATGGTTTTATGTTATGTCAAGCACTCTAATCCTCAGTCTGTTCGAGAGAATAAAGGCTGAGGATGTAGTGAGTTAAATGTGTAAATATGTATAGTATTGTGCTAAAATACTAATTATTTCTATCGGGACAACTTCTCGAATCGATTAATACTATCGACCAAATACCATTCTATCAAACCCTTTTTAATAATATTGCAAATCAAACAGCAATGATTTACTGATCAATCTCAGCGTCTTATTCCAATCATAACAAAGTGGAGACTAAAACTGCAATGCAGCATA
>JAONJW010000005.1 GCA_028377305.1 Prolixibacteraceae bacterium
TAAAATTGTAATGTTTAATGTGGTTGTTATTGACATCTGTTAACTATTGAGCTGAATTTATTGTATTGAGATCGTGAATTTTAGTAGGTGTGAACTATTGCTTCTTTGAGAAGTGTTATGTAGTTTGTTTTTTTTAACATAATCATATTGTCTTTTATGGCTTAAATTATGCATTTTATATTGAAAATATACTTTCACTCTATCTTTAGCTATTTCTTATTTTGTTATATATTTGATCTATAAAACTCGTTTTTATAACTTTAAATACCAGAAAAAAAGATATGTGTAAAGATAAAACCATAAGGTGGGGCATTATTGGATGTGGAAACGTTACAGAGATGAAGAGTGGTCCAGCATTTAATAAAGTGCCAAATTCAAAGCTTGTTGCTGTTATGAGGCGTGACAGGTCTAAATTAGTCGATTATGCAACACGCCATAATGTACCATTGACATTTACGGATGCCGCTGAGCTTATTATATGTCCAGAGGTGGATGCAGTTTATATTGCCACTCCTCCTAACTTGCATGCAAAGTATGCCATTGCTGCAATGAAAGCGGGTAAACCAGCTTATGTTGAGAAACCTATGGCAACTACAATGGAGGAGTGTTTAGAAATGAATAAAGTGTCTATGGAAACAGGAATGCCACTTTTTGTTGCTTACTATAGGCGTGAGTTGCCTGGTTTTTTGAGAGTAAAGTCAATTATAGAGAGCGGAGAGCTTGGAAAACCATTGGAGGTGGATGTCGAACTGTTCCAGCACCATGCTCCCGAAAAGTATGAAGGTGAACTTCCATGGAGAGTAGTTCCTCAAGTTGCAGGAGCTGGATTGTTTTATGATTTAGCTTCTCATACATTAGATTACCTAGTAAGCCTGTTTGGCCCCATTCTTAAAGCGGGAGGAAAAGCAATTAATGTACGTAAATTGCATAGTGCCGAAGAGAGAGTCCATGGTGCTTTTGAGTTTGAAAATGGTGTGAAAGGAGTCGGTCGTTGGATGTTTGATGCAAATTATGAAGATTTTTCTGATAAAATAGTGATAACTTGCGAAAAGGGAACGATAGAGATGTCTACATTCCAATTTTCTCCCATTGTTGTGAGAAACAATGGAGGGGAGACACAAGAATTAGATTATCCTCGTCCCGAACATGTTCAATTAAACCTGATTGACAGTATTGTTAGATCATTGAGAGGTGAAGGAGAATGCCCTAGTACGGGCATGTCTGCAATGAATACGAATTGGGCTATGTGGTCCATGGTAAAGAATTATTACGCAGAACAAAAAGAGTAGAGTTATGAAGATTGTTATTGATGATAGAATACCATATATACAAGGTGTTTTTGAACCGTATGCTGAGGTTGTTTATACTCCAGGTGCCAAAATAGATTCATTGATGGTAAAAGATGCTGATGCATTGATCATTCGCACAAGAACCAAATGTGATAAGGCACTTTTGGATGGATCCTCAGTAAAGATAATTGCAACCGCTACTATTGGTTTTGACCATATTGACAGGGATTACTGTGAAGGGCAGGGGATTGTATGGCAAAATGCTCCTGGTTGTAATTCGTGGTCTGTAGCCCAATATATGGCAACAGTATTGTCACTACTATACCTAGAAAAGAATATAGATGTTGAAGGGAAAACAATTGGAGTAGTAGGGGTTGGTAACGTGGGGGATAAGGTTGCAAAATATGCATCTTTGCTCGGAATGAACGTTTTGCTAAATGATCCGCCATTAGAAAGAGCAGGTGACCCGAGGAATTTTGTCTCTTTGGAAGAGATACAGAAACAGTCTGATATTATTACGTTTCATGTCCCTTTAACAATGGAAGGTGAAGACGCTACTTTTCACCTGGTTAATGAACAGTTTCTTTCAGAATGCGAAAAGAAACCGATTATGTGTAATACTTGTCGAGGAGAGGTGTTTGATACTAGTGCTGTTGTGAAGTCTTTTGATGATGGACGAATTGCAGATTTGGTTGTTGATTGTTGGGAATTTGAACCCAATATTCATTCCGTCCTGTTAGAGAAAGCTTGGGTTGCAACTCCCCATATTGCTGGATATTCGAGAGATGGCAAAGCAATGGGAACGGCCATGAGTGTAACAACCATCGCGGAACATTTTGGTCTTCCAATAAAAAACTGGTGGCCTGTAACTATAGAAGAACCAGAGAATGATAAAATCGATCTAGATGGGTTAGATGCTAGAGAGGCTTTATGGACTGCAATTTATCACAGTTACAATATCAAAAATGAGGTGAAATTGTTGAAAAAAAGTCCTGATACATTCGAACAGCAAAGAGGTGAATATCCTCTGCGAAGAGAATTTACGGCCTACTATATTTCGAGTAAGGATGATTCAGTTGTTAAAATTCTATCGAATATGAACTTTCAAGTGTCTGAATTGTAGGGTTTATAGTTAAAAGCTATCCGTTGATAGGAAAAAGATATAATAGGATCTATTTGTCGTTTTTCTATTTCTAGCTATATTTGCTTATGTCAAAGTCGAGCAATAATCGCTAGAGAATTAGCTGTGTTGACTTTATAATTATTGTCGAATCATAGAGTATATGTATATCATGAAAAAAGCAAATATAGGATTAATAGGCTTGGCAGTGATGGGCGAAAACCTCGTGCTAAATATGGAGAGTAAAGGATATACGGTAGCTGTATATAATCGTACAGTTGCAAAAGTGGATTCCTTTGTGAATGGTAGAGGTAAAGGGAAAAACTTTATTGGAACTAAATCTTTAGAAGAGTTAGTGGCTTCTTTAGAACGTCCTAGGAAAGTAATGATGCTCGTAAAAGCTGGGCAAGCAGTGGATGCATTGATTGATCAATTGATTCCTTTATTAGAGCCAGGTGATATTATTATCGATGGTGGTAATTCTCATTATCCAGACACAATTCGAAGAACAGAGTATGTAACATCTAATGGCCTATTATATGTCGGTAGTGGAGTCTCTGGTGGAGAAGAAGGGGCTTTGTTAGGCCCATCTCTGATGCCTGGTGGTTCAAAAGAGGCATGGCCATTTATTAAAGATATATTTCAATCTATTGCTGCGAAAGTAGAAGATGGAACACCATGTAGTGATTGGGTTGGTAACGATGGCGCAGGTCATTTTGTGAAGATGGTTCACAATGGTATTGAATATGGTGATATGCAGATTATTAGTGAAGCGTACCACATGTTGAAACGTGTTCTACATCTATCTCATGACGAGATGAGTGAAACGTTCGATAAATGGAATAAAGGTGATTTGGACAGCTACTTGATCGAAATTACTTCAGAGATATTAGCTTATCGAGATGAGAAGAACGAGCCTCTAGTAGAAAAGATTCTGGATGCTGCAGGTCAGAAAGGAACTGGGAAATGGACTGCAGTCTCTGCTTTGGATGCAGGCATACCATTGACATTGATTGGAGAGTCAGTTTTTGCACGTTGTCTATCAGCACAGAAAGATCTGAGAGTCTCTGCAAACAAGTTATATCAAGAGCCTAAGATTGAATTCAAAGGAGATAAGCAGCAGTTTATAAATGACCTTGAAGCAGCATTATTGGGGGCTAAGATAGTCTCTTATGCTCAAGGGTATGACCTTATGAGAGAAGCAGCCAAAGAGTATAAATGGGATCTGAATTATGGCGGTATTGCTTTGATGTGGAGAGGTGGATGTATTATCCGTTCTGCATTCTTAGGAAAGATCAAAGAGGCATATGATAAGAATCCTACATTAGAACATTTGATGTTAGATGATTTCTTTAGAGGGAAACTAGAGTCAGCTGCCCAAGGATGGCGTAATGTTGTTGCAACAGCAGCGATAAATGGTATTGCTATTCCTGCGTTATCATCTGCACTGTCTTATTTTGATGGGTTTAGAACAGCAGATTCATCAGCCAATATGTTACAGGCGCAGCGCGATTATTTTGGTGCTCATACTTATGAACGAAAAGATGGTAAGCGTGGTGAGTTTCATCATACAAACTGGACTGGACGTGGTGGTGATACTGCATCTACGACTTATAATGTTTAATCTATTTGATCTAGAAATCATATAATGAACGAATGGTTATATTTGGTATTGGGGTGTTGGTTTGTTTCAGCACTGTTTGTGTTTTTTCGCCCTACCCCAGTATCTAATGGTGGAGCTATATCACGTTTATATAATTGGATATTGAACTATGCACAATCTGTTGCATGGTTCATTTTTGGTTTTTACTGTTTGGTACACTACAATGAAGCGTCTTGGTGTTATTCAATATCCAATACAATGCTTATTTTTGCAGGAGCTTTATATTTTCTTTTCATAGGAGCATTGATTCATGTAAAATTTACCAAAGGCAGGTAAGGGAATAACTCTAGGGAAAAGATGATAATATTGTCAGGCCAATGATTGTACACTAATTATATTATATACTTGTTATGAAAAAAGTTGCCGTGATTCTTTCTGGATGTGGTGTTTATGATGGATCCGAGATCCACGAAGCTACATCTATCCTTATTGCACTCTCAATGCGAGGTCTTTCTTATCAATGTTTTGCTCCCAATATTATGCAACATCATGTTGTTAATCACCTGACTGGAGAGGAGATGGATGAACAACGTAATGTGTTGGTCGAGTCTGCACGAATTGCACGAGGTGATATTAAGGAGATTGGAGATTTTAGTGCCGAAACATTTGATGCGGTAATCTTTCCTGGTGGGTTTGGTGTAGCCAAGAATCTATGTGATTTGGCTTTTGAAGGAGCAGCATGTGAAGTACATGAAGATATCCGTAAAGTAATTCTTTGGATGGTAAAAGAAGAGAAGCCTATCGGTGCCCTTTGCATATCTCCAGCAATGATTGCTAGAGTGTTACCACAAGCAGATGTCACTATTGGACAAGATAGGAGTACCATTGACGTGATTGAAGCGATGGAAGGTGTTCATCATAACACTGATAACTGTGAGGTGATTGTGGATGAAAAGTATAAGCTTGTTACCACGCCTTGTTATATGTTGGATGCTACTATTGCAGAAGTATTTCAAGGTGCATTAAATATCGTTGATGAGATTATCCAATTATGGAATGAAAAATAAGTGGTTGGAAGTTTTTATTTAAAAAGATAACGGTAATGATAAACCATTTATGGTGTATCATTACCGTTATCTTTTTTAGTCTTTAGGAACTTTATTTCTTTACATTAAAAATTGCTTGTCCACTTGAACCACTTGGATTTGGTGCATTAATTAAATAGCTAACAGTAGGAGTGAAGTCGGTTGCATTATACAGCTTAGGGTCGTTGTATTTACGAATGCCATTTCCTAAAAACATAAACATCGACTGTTTTTCTCCATAGTATGATAGTGTACTATATCGATCTTTCATTCCCCAGTTAGGACGTAATCGATAAACCACATCTCCCGATCTTTTTGCATTAAATCCAAGACTGAAAGGTATATTATTTTCTGATGTAAAGTCTGTTTGTAAAAGTGTTGATGCACTCCATGACTGTGATATCGCTTCGAAATCTTTTAGGAACGTTGCGGTTTCATTTTGGAAATCAGACAAGCTGAGTTTTCTTTTACGTATAAGTTCTCTGTCAAAGAATATCTGTTGGTCTTCGGAAAGGAGAATCCAGTTCCCCTTTTCAAATCTTATATTAAGATAAGATTTCAGAAGTGCTGTTGCTGCTGTTGGATTAAAATATTCTACAGGCATCTTAAGCTCTTCTTTTAAATATTCTACTCCATACTGCATTGGATTAAAGTTTGCAATAGATACAAGGTAATTGCCTTTGCCATATTTTTGATCCAAGAAACTCAACATTGATGCAATGTTGGTATCCAGTCGTAAGAAGGTATCTTCCATTTCCATCGAAGTTGGTCCAAAGTGAATCCCTTCATTGTCCATTGTAGAGTAAACCAGATTTAATTGATCTAGTTTTTCTTTCTTTCCAAACTCTTCTGATTCAATCAATGTCTTTGCAAAGTCAGTCACTAGTTGATTACCGAATGGTGTAGATTTTAGAATCTTGAAGTTGCCACTCTTTTTGTGAAGGTCTTTTAAATCATGAGGGAAGGAGTTGTATCTTTGGGCATATCCTTTCTCAAGGATATAGTCATCCGCAAGGCTTTCACAGTATTCAGTGTCAGGTAAAAGAGGATCCCATTTTCTAGAGATGTAGTCGTCAATAAGTCTTTTCTTGTTAAATAAAAAGGCCCATTCAGGGAAAGCTTCTAGATAATAGGATGAGGAAATAAAGTTTCCGTTACTATTATCTAACCAATATGCCCCATTGGAGGTGTGCCCCGTAGCTAAAATGGCAGTGTTGCGATTGAGCGAAACAGTATAGGTTCTGGCGTCGTTTAAGGTCAGTTGTTTAATTTGATCTCCCATGGTAGGCACTAAAAGGTGATGTGCTGAAGCTTTTCCCTCATCCGAGTCACTACCTACGGTAATGTAATATGGATCGTCTACAGCTTCAATTTTTTCATTGTTTAACCAGTTATACCAATTGTTACTAACAATTCCATGAACTTGTGGCCATGCTCCAGTCGAAAGAGTAGAGATTGAACTTGATCGATCCATTATGGATTGACTCATTTGTACATTAGAGCAAACATAGCCTTGATTATAGAATCGCTTAAAGCCATCTTCTCTCAAGTGAGGCCAGAAGCGTGCGATATAATCATTTCTCATATTTTCAATGAAAATATTCACTACAACTTTCGGTGCTTTTCTTTGTGCAATTACAGGAATATTAATGGCAAAGAATATGGATAGTAATAATATTTTGATGGGATGTTTCATTTGTATTTAAACTTGTACGGTGTGTTTTTATATTATCAGGTTAATTTATTTAGTCCCAACTTGTAAAAGGGGTTATGCATAGTTGTGAGTTGTAATACCTCTCATCATGTGATACTTCTTCGAGGATCCATTCTGGTAATACAATTTTTTCTGATGATGTCTTCAGCTCTACCTCGGCTAAATATAAACCTTTATTCTCATCTTCAAAAATATCAATTTCCCACAGGTGTGATAAATTCTTATAATAGTACCTTCTTTTTTTTATTTTGTATGAGGTCATGTTCAAAAGATCAATGGCATCTTTCACTGGGATCTCATATTCAAACTCCTCTCGTGTAATACCTTCTGTCTTCCCTTTTACTGTAAGAAATGCTTTGTTATCTTTTATTCTTACCCGTACTGTTTTATTAGGATCAGTTGAGAGATAACCTTGTTCTATATTGGAGAAAGGAAGACCTTCGAGTGGAATGTCTTTGGAAACAATAAACTTTCTTTCTATTTCTTTAGCCATAACTAATCGTTTTAGTTGCGATGAAAGCAAAGATAGTGATATCGATAATGCCATTCAAATAGCCATATATTATTCTTTTCATCAATGGACAGTATTGTTGGTGTATATCTTGTGTTTTGAACCCAAAATATCATGATTTATAACGTTTGGTTTATTTTTAATTAAACCAAACTATGTTGAAATATTGTGGGTTATTTAATATGTGGGACTTTAAATGTCTGTAAATGAGAATTCTAGTGGTGATTGATGAGGAGTTTTAGATATGTGAAAAATAAGTTGCTATACTAAATAAAATACTCTATTTTTGCAGTCTTATTTTTTAGAGAAACATATGAGTTTTGATACATTAGGATTACGCGAAGAGTTAGTGTTAGGGGTCAAAGAGTTAGGTTTTGAGAACCCTACACCAATTCAGTCTGAAGCGATCCCTTTATTGCTAGAGGAGCAGTCGGATTTTGTCGGATTGGCTCAAACGGGAACTGGGAAAACAGCAGCATTTGGTCTGCCATTATTGAATAGTATTGATTCTACTATTAGTGACACTCAGGGTGTCATAGTCTGTCCAACACGTGAGTTGTGCCTTCAAATCGAAAAAGATTTGAATAATTTTGCAAAGATGATGCCTTGGGTGCGTGTCGTGTCTGTATATGGTGGGGCTAATATCGCATTGCAAATCAAAGAGCTTAGAAGAGGTGCACATATTATTGTGGCTACTCCAGGGCGTTTTGTTGACCTTATTTCGAGAGGAAAGGCTCGTTTAGATCAAGTTAAGGTTGCAGTGCTTGATGAAGCTGATGAGATGCTAAATATGGGCTTTAAAGCCGAATTAGATGCCATCTTAGAAGCAACACCAGACCACAGATCTACTTGGTTGTTTTCTGCAACCATGCCAGCAGAGGTAAAAAGGATTTCTAAAGCTTACATGTCCAATCCGAAAGAGTTATCGGTTGGAGGAGTGAATGAAACTTCAAATAATATTTCTCACGAATACTATGCTGTTCGTGAAAGAGATCGTTATGAAGCACTAAAACGAGTTATTGATTTTCAGCCAAATATCTATGGTGTTGTGTTCTGTCGCACTAGAATGGAGACACAAGAGATTGCTGATAAATTAATGAGAGATGGTTATAGTGCCGATTCATTACATGGAGATTTATCACAAGCACAACGTGATGCTGTGATGAACTCATTTAGAAAGAAACGCATTCAAATGTTGGTTGCTACTGATGTAGCTGCTCGTGGAATTGATGTTTCCGATCTTACCCATGTAATTCATTATAAATTGCCAGATGATCCTGAAGTGTATACACACCGAAGTGGTCGTACTGGACGTGCGGGTAAAAAAGGTACTTCTGTTGCCTTTATTACAAGTAAAGAACAACGTCGTCTACAGGACATTCAGCGAACTGTAAAAGCTAAGTTTGAAGGAAAGGAAATACCTTCTATTGAAGATATTTGTCAAACAAAACTTTACTCATTGGTTGATGATCTAAAAGATGTTACGGTCCATGATCAAGAGATTGATCAATATATTGAAAAAGTTTCGGGTAAATTAGATGAGCTTACAAGAGAAGAGTTAATCAAAAAGATTGTTTCTAAAGAGTTCAATCAATTCTTAGATTATTATCGTAATGCTCGTGATATCTCTTGTGATTTCAAACAATTATCTAAGAGATCAAGAGAAGATCGTAGTAGTCGCACTAGTCAACCTACGAGAAAAGGAATGTCTCGATTCTTTATCAATGCGGGTCATCTTGATGGATTGAATAAAGGGGCATTAGTTCGTATTATTTGTGAGTCAACAAATATGCGTGGTCATCTTATTGGTGCTATTGATATCAAGTCTGCATACTCTTTCTTCGAAGTGGAAAGTAGCTCTTCTGATCAAGTGGTGGGCTCTTCATCTAACTTTGATTTTGAAGGAAAAAGCTTAAGAGTAGAAAAAGCCGAAGGTGGCGGAAGTGAACGTCGTAGTGGCGGAGGAGATCGTCGTCGTAGTGGCGGAGGAGATCGTCGTCGTAGCGGTGGAAGTGATCGTCGTAGTGGTGGAAGTGATCGTCGTGGTGGTAGTTCAGATCGTCGCGGTGGTGATGGAGATCGTCGTGGTGGAAGTGGAAAATTTAATGGAGGAGATGATAATTACCATGATAATGGTGGTGGAAATCGTCGTTTCGGAAATAAAAGAAGAAGCTTTAAAAGAAGTAGTAAGTAAGCTTATAACTTCAATTTAAATATTAAGAAGCCACAGCATATATCTATGCTGTGGCTTTTTTTTGTCTATTGTTCCTATTTTATCTTCTCATGCAGATCTTTGTTTAACTATCACAGATGTCATTGTTTGGTTATATTTGTCTTGAAATTTCAATTTAAAATCATAGCGCAAAATAATTGTATTAGGTTACCATGGGTTGTTCATAAACCAGTCAAAATTTTGATATTACAATCATACATTGAAAATGCCATACTCTATAATTTTAACTTAGGGCTTGATATACCAATACCACAGATGTGTAACTTTTTTCCAGACAAAGAGTTGCGTATTCACTTCGAAGGAATAATCTGATGATGGCCGGACTAACAGCACTCCATCTAAAAAACTACACAAAACTAGGGGTAAAACACTTGACTATAAATACAAAATTGTTGGACAAGAAACGAGGCGTGAGAGCTTGTATTTTTATGAATAAGCCCTCATTAGTTATGTTTATAATATGAATAAATTAATCCTGATCCTCTATACTCTTGATCCTAATACTTAGTGCCCATATATGATCAAATAGTTTATTTAACGTGTTTTATCGTACAATTTAGTTTTATTATAGAAATAATATTATGTGTATCATAATAAAGTTTCCATATTTAAGGTCATATTTACTATCGATGTTCTAAATCAAAATAATCCAGTCTATGAAGTGTCTTGTGAATTATGTTATTCTTTTATTGCTTTTAGTGGGGTGTGCTAAAACGAGCAATAAGAGGGAGCTCGCAACAATCATCCCTAACCCATTGAGTAATCAAACTGCTTCCGGAAGTTTTAAACTTAAAGATGGGCTAACGATGAAGAGCAATAGTGCTTTAATTTTGTTGCAAGAGAGAAATCTAACACAATTCTATGAAAAATACTGTTCTTTAGATATCAAGAAAGCCAAGACATTAGAAGAAGCCCATATTAAGATAATCATCGACAAAAGATTGAAATTTGGAGAAGAAGGCTATTCCATTAAAGTGACTAAAAAAGAGATTGTAGTCAAAGCTAGTAGTAAAGGGGGCGTGGTATATGCAATTGAGAGTTTGAAACAACTGACCAATAAAGATAAAGATGGTCAATGTAGTATTTCATGTGTAACCGTTACGGATAAACCGGTGTATAAGGATAGAATATTACGAGTTGACGTTTCACAACAACCATTGTCCGTTGATGAGTTAAAAGGAATAATCAACAGTATGGCTTATGTAAAGCTAAATCGTTTGATTCTTGTGGTTGGAAGGGGAGACTATATGAGGGTTCATATTCCTTCTTATCCTAAACTTACGGATGGCACTGCTGATCTGTATAGCCTAAATGACATCTCAAACTTACTTAACTATGGAGAGAGATATAATGTGAAGGTTATACCCGAAGTGGTGCTTTTTGATGACAATCAAGCCATTAAAAAGAACTACCCTCATTTATGTGATGGTTCCTCGTATGGGGAAGTCGTTAAAGAAACTAACTTCGAACAGGATTGTTTCTTTAATCTGTCAAATAAGGAAGTTCCTGAGTTCTTAAATTCAGTTATTCGTGACATCTCTAAGGCCTTCAGATCGAAATATATTTGTATCGGTGATATTAAGGAGCTCCTTGTGGATCAAGAGCATTTTAAAGATCTCATTGCAGGATCTGAATTAGATCAGCTCATTGACAACTACACAAGTAATCAGTCAAAATTATTAAAGCTTCTAGATAAACAGTTTTATGAAAAGGGCAAAGAGTTGATTTTTGTAAACGAAGCGTGGAAATACACCGATAGAAAAAGGGCTTTAACGTTGGTGACCACTTCTACTGCGGTCTCCTATGTGAATATGAATAAAGGGTTGAGGGTGGTTGAAGCTCCTGCTGCCGTTTATGATCTTGATCGTCCTCAGCGCATGATTAAAAATACTAGTAAGGTTAAGAATTTTACGACCTTAAGAAAGATTTATGAGTTTACTCCTGAGATGAAAGGGAAGAGTGTTGAAGGAAAACATGTTGTAGGTGTTTGTGCAATGATTGATGCATCAAAATCAGCAACTGCAGAAGAGTTGATTCAAAAATTGTTCCCTCGAATATTAGCAATTTCTGAGAGAGGTTGGGCTGGAGAACGCATGAATGATTGGGATAATTTTCATCAAAGGGTACATAAGATAGAAGACGTATTTAAAAACAACGATATCTCTTACGGAGATCCATCTTATGGTGTGATATTCCAGAACAGCATTAATGAAGAAGGCCAAGTAGTAATGACACTCTCTAGTGAAGGAGAAGCTCCAAAATACTACACAACAGATGGTTCAAAACCAACCAAAGCTTCAATTAAGTATGATGGCCCTGTTGTGATGCCTGATAAGTACAAGGTTAGAGCCAGCAGTTTGCGTCCTGATGGCACTTGGTCTACTGTCAGAACTCGACGATTTATGAAGCACCTAGGTTTCAATAAAGAAGTGTCTGTAAAATATCCATTTTCGAAGTTAAAGAATAGTTCAGGAGGCAAAGGTATCTGTGATGGTGTTGTACAGTTATTTCAACGCATGGATCTAAATAACATTAACCTTACTGTGGATCTAGGTCAGAAATACCCAATCAATCATATTGGATCTAATTGGTCAATACAATACGAGAACAATGTTTTTATGCCTTCTTCTGTAAGCTATTTTATGTCTAATGATGGAAAGCGATTCCAAATGGTTTATAAAGATGTTTACGATAATAGTCCCAACAACACTAAACGAAGGACAGAGAATGTTTCTTGTTTTCCCGGAGGGAAAGAAGCAAGATATATTCGAATTGTGGCAATGAACATTCGTGTTATTCCTAATTGGCATACGAATAAAGGACAATTTGCCACCTTATATATGGATGAACTAGTGATTGAATAACGACATATTTTCAAGTTATTTGAACAAAAGAAGGAGTTGATCAATCAACTCCTTCTTTGTTGTATATATAGACTTTCTACGACCATGTAATTGGATCAATCCCATGGCTCTGTAAATAACTATTAGTAGTAGAGAAGGGTTTAGTCCCAAAGAAGCCTCTATGTGCCGAAAGTGGACTTGGATGGACCGCTTTTAGAATGAAGTGCTTAGATGTGTCAATTAAACTACTCTTCTTTTGTGCATAGGCTCCCCACAGGATAAACACCACATTACTCTTTTGATCAGATATTGTCTTGATCACTGCATCGGTAAACTGTTCCCAGCCTCTCTTTTGGTGAGAGCCCGCTTTACTCATTTCAACAGTAAGTGTTGCATTCAAAAGAAAAACACCTTGTTGTGCCCACGCTGTCAAGTTGCCATTGTTTGTATATGGAATCCCAACATCGGCTTCCCTCTCTTTGAAGATATTACGTAATGATGGAGGAAGTGTGATCCCTTCATTCACAGAGAAACAAAGACCGTGAGCCTGATTGGGACCATGATATGGATCTTGCCCCAGGATCACCACTTTTACATCAGACATAGGAGTGAGATTAAAAGCTTCAAATATATTCTTCTCAGGAGGGTATATTGTTTTGGTTTTATATTCGAGTTTCACAAATTCGATGAGCTCTTTAAAGTAAGATTGCTTGAATTCGTGAGCAAGTGAAGCTTTCCAGCTTGGGTCTATTGGTACATCCATAATTTATTGTGGGTATATTAAGATCTTGAATATTTTATATAGGCAAGATATGCCCATTGATACTGCTCTCGAGAAGATAATTTTCGCCTCTTCTTCAACTCTATTTTACTCTTCTGTAATAGTGCTTTATTTGCATCCTCTTTCGAAAAAGTGAGGGTGACTCCGGTCGAAATAAAATAATTATCAAATGGAATAAGTCTTGTATAAAAAAGAAGTCCTGAAGCATTAGAGTGAGACAGGTTGATGTCGATCAACGTAATTGTCACATCTTCATCAATCAAATCCTTTAAGATAACTTCGTTGGTCTCTCGGTTACAACTGATCACCTCATATAGGGAGTGGATACTCTTGCTCATTAAACTTGCAATTGCCGAGTCGTTCTCTTCTTTATACTGACTTATTTGTGATCCTTTGGAAGATAATTTCTCATAGAAACTAAATTCAAAGAAAATAATCTTGTCTTCCTCCTCTTTGTAGGTTAAGGAATTACTCTTCCATAGATCTAGCATCTCTGCCGAATTGATAATCTGCTGAGAGCTTAGGCGATTCCAATTAAATCCATTGTTGAACACCTGCTGTATCATCTCTCGAATCTCCTGATAACGATTCCCGTCCATAGTTCGTGGCTATATATCTTATTATTTGTTCGCTATATAATGAGGGATAAAAATACGATTTTTATCAAAGTAAACTGTCTGAATTTTCCAGAAACAGATAATGCATTTCTTCGTCCTATTTGTTTCGAATTAACATATTATCCATTGTTTTTAGTGATATATGAGCTCTATATATCAAAATATTTCTTCTAATGCGATATTTTTAACATCCTCCGCCGTGATAACATTACTTCTTTTTCTGTAAGTTTGCGGTTCAAGTAGAGAGGGGTTGTTAGAGCAGAACTTTACTAAGGATAGCTTTGCTCAAGTTTATTGTTTTTTTTTGGCATCCAATATACCGATGTCATTAGGTTATGTTTTTGGAAAATGAGAAAGTGGAGTATTGAAGATTCTTTGGAATTGTATAATATGCAAGGCTGGGGAATCAACTATTTTTCAATTAATGAAAAAGGGAATGTACAGGTCACACCATCAAGAGATGGAAGAGCTATTGATTTAAAAGGTCTATTAGACGAACTTCAACTCCGTGATGTTGCTACTCCTGTTTTATTACGATTCCCAGATATCCTGGACAGTCGAATTGAAGAGATGTACAGATGTTTTAAGAGAGCATCCTTGGATAATAACTATAAGGCAAAAGCTTATACTATTTTCCCCATTAAGGTTAATCAGATGCAGCCAGTGGTGGAAGAGCTTGTTTCTCATGGAAAGAAGTTCAATATCGGATTAGAAGCGGGTTCAAAACCTGAACTGCATGCTGTGATTGCCAACAACACCGATCCTAATTCGTTAATTGTTTGTAATGGATACAAAGATGAAGACTACGTCGAATTAGCACTTCTGGCACAAAAGATGGGTCGTCGTATCTTTCTTGTGGTCGAAAAACTTAATGAGCTTTGTCTAATAGCTGAGATCTCAGAGAGACTCAATGTGCGCCCAAACATCGGAATACGCATCAAGCTTTCTAGTGCTGGTAGTGGCAAATGGGAAAGTTCGGGAGGCGACTCTAGTAAGTTTGGATTGAACACTAGTGAGCTATTAGATGCAATAAACTTCCTAGAAAAAAATGGATTGCAAGACTGCCTTAAGCTTGTCCACTTTCACATTGGAAGCCAAGTGAACAAAATTCGTCGCATTAAAATTGCTTTGAAAGAGGCGGCACAATTCTATGTCCAACTTCAAAAGATGGGTATTCCCGTCGAATTTGTAGATATTGGAGGTGGGCTTGGAGTCGACTATGATGGCACACGATCATCCAACTCCGATAGTAGTGTGAACTACAGCATTCAGGAGTACGTTAATGATGCGGTTTATGCCATGGTCGATGCCAGCAATAAGAACGATCTCCCTCATCCAAATATCATTACCGAGTCAGGACGTTCCCTAACTGCCCATCACTCCGTATTGGTTTTCGAGGTGATGGAATCCACTTCTCTACCTCGTTGGGATTATGAGATGACCATTGACGATCAAATGCATGAGAATGTGAAAGATCTATACAGTATATGGAATGGGCTATCTCAACCCCACCTTCTAGAAGATTGGCACGATGCCTTGCAAATCAGAGAAGAGTCTTTGAATCTCTTTAGTCTTGGGTTATTGGATATCAAAGGACGTGCTTTGGTTGAGAGACTTTTTTGGACTATTGCAAGAGATATAGAGAAGATGTCCAAACGGCTGAAGCATGTGCCACATGAATTAGAGCGGATGCCACAGCTTCTTGCAGATAAATATTTCTGTAATTTCTCGTTATTTCAATCCCTACCCGACTCTTGGGCCATCGATCAGCTCTTCCCAATTATCCCTATACAGAACCATCTAGAGGAGCCTTCTAACTATGCCACCATACAGGACATCACTTGTGATTCCGATGGGAAAATAGACAACTTTATTGTAACCACCAACTCTTCGCAAACCCTACCTGTGCATCGTCTCAAAGAGGGTGAGAACTATTATATTGGGGTTTTTCTAGTTGGAGCCTACCAAGAGATTCTTGGAGATCTCCACAATCTGTTTGGCGACACCAATGCGGTGCATGTATCGTTAACTGAAGATAGTTATTCGATAGATCAGATTATTGATGGTGAGACGGTTGCTGAAGTGTTAGACTATGTGCAATACAACCCAAAGAAATTAGTGCGTGCAGTAGAAACATGGGTTACGGCCTCAGTCAAGGAAGGTAAGATTACAGCCAAAGAAGGTCGTGAATTCTTAGCAAACTATCGATCCGGGCTATATGGTTACACCTACCTTGAAAAAGAGTAGCGTGTAACGTTTCTAACTCTATTTAATCTAATAAATACGAATAGATAGTAGTAGCGAAGGCAATGACTTCGCTACTACTATTCCATATCAATATACTCCTCTGATCACAGACAGTACTTTTGGGATAACATGATGTTGGGTAAGAGATGACTATAACCTTTTACTTTATATATCAGATCTATAAGCATTTCAAAACTCATAAACAGATTCTGAGCCGACTCCTCTTTTCCCTGAAATAATGAGCTATAATCTTTCAGAACCAACTTATCTCCCGAGTAGGATAAGGTTATTTGATATGTACGCTTGTTGTTCTTCTTCTCATAGATATCAATACGATCTTCTCCATAACGAATGTAAGAGACGATCGTATATCCGTTACTATTATCTTCTTGAGGATACACCTCGAATATGCTTGCATTCATGCCATAGCTGTTCAACAATTCACCACTAGGCTCAATCAATTCTATTCCTTGCCCTGATCGCAGTATATCATTACTCTTAATCTCAGCACACAACTGCCCAAAGATTCGTTTAATATCCATTCGGGTCAGCCCATGGGATTCATTAACAAAAACAATTTGGTCGTGAATCACACAAAGCATGTTCTCCCACTCTTTTCCATTGTATCGTTGTAATATAAAATTACTTCGAATTCTTTCGTCAAATGGAATATATGAATCGAGTGTTAATGAAATGGTACTCAACGAGAATAAGTGCTTGTGCTTGTTAAACTTGAATTCCATTTCGTAATGATACACGGTAAAAAAACAATTAGAAAAGAGAAGATCGTACATCTCTTGGTAGACTTGGGATAGTCTTTGATGGGAATCCTTTACCGATTTAAGCAGTGTCAGGTTCGATGGAATTAGATCTTCAATATTATATCCCTCTTTGTTGTCCGTGCCCGCTTCATGATTAAATTTTGCAAGTAAACTATCGTAAATGGATAGGATCCTAATAAAGTTCTGGTACGTTGGTTCTAATGATGCAATCTCATAGGCCGTATTGATTAAAGCACTATCTGCTGTAGACACAATTTGTGGTGTCGAAGTGCAAATTTTTTTCAATATCTTTTTGTTCGCATCAATATTAATTGATGCGTATTCTTCCATTTTACATACTTGCTTTTGAATCTTATTTAGTACAGCAGTATAATCTCTTCGATCTTCCTCTGTGATCGTCTTTATTTTATTATCAATACAATGTGGCTTAAGTAATGGAAGGCGTCTTTTGATTGAATCTACAAACAAATGGCTCTTGAAATGATTTAATGCAGCATTCATACTTTCATCACATTGATACATCTCTAAGAACATATCAATAAACACAGCAGTTGGTTCAATAAGCTTCTTCTTGAACCTTAGGTCGGTCATCGCAATACCTAAAACGGCATCCGAACAACGTATCTCTAAAGCTTCGAAGAAACTACGTATAATCTTCCTCTCTAGATTGGTGGGGATAGCTCTACGACTCGAATGCCTCAAGAGCAGTGTACCCTCACTTAAAATATAATCTTGTGTGCCAAGAAAGCCTTCTTTTCCTTGCTCCAAGAATATTATATAAGTAATATCAGCAAAAGATTGAACTACTACATAATTCTCTTTCTGGTAGTGCTGATAGATGTGTACATCATTCAGACGTTTCTGTTTGTCATCACCAAACTTATGACAGTGCTTCATTAAATCTTCCATCCTCTGGTATGGGAAATTCTCTAGTGCTCTGATTTCTGTAAACTCCTGCATGGCCAACGGCATTTTTACAGGAAGAAAAACTTTATCCATATGTTTAAGAATTTATACGATCATAATGATCTTAGGTAGTACACTAAAGTTAATATTTCATGTGGATGAAAGCTAATGATTTAGGAAATTTATTTCTTTAAAATAGAACTTATTGAAACAAAAAAAGAGGGTGCTAAAATGATAACACCCTCTCTCTTGTAACCTAAAACTTACTCAAATCCATTCAGAGGTACCGTTACAGTGGGGATCAGTAGCAGTAGTCCAACCAGAATAAGAATAATCATCAATGGAGTGATCCACTTTACCCATTTAGGATATGGAATCTTAGCAACTCCCAAAACCCCTACAAGAATACCCGAAGTAGGCGTGATCATATTCGTAAAACCATCTCCAAATTGAAAAGCCATCACGGTAGCTTGTCGTGAAATGCCGATAAGATCAGAGAACTGTGCCATCATCGGCATAGTCAGTGCTGCTTTACCAGATCCAGAAGGAATAATAATATTTAAGAAAGTCTGGAAACCATACATCATCCCCACCGATGACACTTTCCCCATATCGTTCATTGCTGTGGAGATGCCATACAAAATCGTATCGATGATCTTACCATCTTTTAGTATCACGATAATTCCTCCTGCCAATCCAACAACCAATGCAGCCGATAGAATATCTGCAGTTCCTTCAATAAATAGTTTGGTAATCTTATTACCGTTGTTACCTGCCGCAATACCACCAAAGACTCCCATAGCAAGAAACAGAGACGCAATTTCGCCCACATACCAACCATAGCCCATGGCACCAACAATCAACAGAAGGATAGTGAATAATAGAAGGTTTAAAACAAAGTAGTGTACAGTCTTACGAAGCGAAAGGGCACCCATCACAACAAACATTCCTGCCAAAATAGGAAATGCTCGAAATGCAATCACTGCCTGTCCTATCTTAAGATCCGTAACAGGATATTGAAATGCAATGCTAATCAGAAACACCGACAAAAAAGTATACACCACATACGCACTAGTAGGAAGGTAGTATGGGTTTTCCTCTTCTGTATTCTCCTCTTTGTCTCGCCAATATTTATCTTCTTCATATACCAACGAACTTTGTGGATTCTTACGAATCTTGTGGGCATAGCGTAGAATAAAAGTGAAGCCCACAAGATTAATAACCACCCAACAGAACAAACGATACTCAATCCCACTAAATGGTTGAAGGTTGGATAGTCCTTGTGCAATACCAATGGTGAAAGGATTTAGAATGGCTCCTGCAAATCCCAATCCAGCAGCTACAAAACATAGTGCTACACCTAAAAGGGAGTCATACCCCATCTTGACGGACAAAGGAACAAAGATGATGATAAAGGCGATGGTCTCTTCGCTCATCCCAAAGACCGCTCCAAAAATACTGAACAAGAGCATAATCATCACAAAAATAATATTGTCCACCCCAATCTTCTGTATCCACTTTACGTGTTCGAATCTCTTCAAAGAGTTCAAAAACGATGTAATCCCTACATCGATAGACTTACTGTCGTTTATAATCCAAAATGCACCCCCGATAATCAGGATAAATGCTATAATATCTGCCGCATTTGTAAAGCCTGTGAAAAAGGCTGAAAACACTTGCCACGACTGTGGAACACTATCTTTAAATTCAAAAGAGTTGTTCACAACAACCTCTCTATTAACACCATTTACATTGACAATCTCTCTAGCATACTCTCCGCCAGGAACGATCCATGTCATGACTGCAGAAAGAAGGATGATTCCAAAAATAATCACATAAGTGTGAGGAATTTTCTTAAGCATGTTGATCTGTTTTAGTTATAATTGGTCTCTTAAACCAGCGATAATTGTTTTTTTTCCTTGTTGCAAAAATAATCATTGCAAGGGTAATAAATATGACAATTCCATGGATTAGGTTATTTTGTGGATTGTGTCGTAGTAGCGAAACCTCCGAGATAGGTTTCCAAAATACAATCGAGAGGTAAACCAACCCATTGTGAATACTGTGACCTGCAATAGCTGCCCATATAGAACCCGTTTGAACTCGTAAAATCCCTACCATCACACCCAAAAGAGTGGCGGGAATAAACTGCCATGGATTCATGTGAAAAAAACCAAACAGTAGTGCCGACACAATAATGGCCTTGGTTTTCGAGTAATTACGAAGAAACCCATTCATAATGACTCCTCTAAATATCAACTCCTCGATGAGTGGCCCAATTAAAACCACCTTAGCAATACCAATCCACTGTGAGGGGGCACGCTCAAAAATTCGGGCAAACAACTGATTGAACCAATCGGGTACTGGGATCACTTGACTAAACCAAGTGTTGATGTCGGCCATATAATACTGCACCGAAACATCCAGTACAATAAAAGGTAGTAGCAGCCACACTGCAAAACTTTTAAATGGGAACACATCTTTATGAGAAAACCCCGAACTCTTATACCCATAAAAGAGAATAAAAAAGGTAGACCCCACAAACACCGGATAGGAGACCCAAGGACTACTCAAATACGACGTGCCATTATGATAGTCATGCAGTGCGATTGGCAACTCTATAATCGCTTGTATAAACGTGTACAGTCCGATAATAAATAGCGATGCCCATATATTTGGATAAAACTGTTTCTGTTGCATAATATTCTTGTCTCATTACAAAATAGTGCCTACACAAGACACTCTCAACCCACGAAGATAGTGATTCACCGAGGATGATACAAGATAACAAATGTTATTGGTATACTATAGAATACTTAAGACTTTCCATTTCAACCGGACACCTACTTCCCGCTATAAGGTAATGTCTTCAAAGCACAATCATACTTCCTCCAAAGCGTATCAACACTGTTTCCCCAGTGCATTGATAATGACTCCAAAGCATAATCATACTTCCTCCAAAGCACAATCATACTTCCTCCAAAGCACAATCATACTTCCTCCAAAGCGTATCAACACTGTTTTTCCTATGAAATAACAGTGCCTTAACCTATACCTAATCCGTATCTAATCTGTACCTAATCCGTTGATTTACCATGGTTTCTCAATCATTCCCCCATGGTTGGTCCATCGATTTAACATTTTCGGTGGGCCAACCATGGGTAATCCTTTAAGAATGGATAGGGGATCTACGGATTAGGTACAGATTAGATACGGATTAGGTATAGGTTAAGGCACTGTCTGGTAGTATCAAGTTGTTGTCGAAGTAGTATTCCGGTAGTATTAAGTATTGTCAAGGTGTTATGGTATCTGGTTAAGTTAGGGTTGAGGGGGGCAGCTGAATTAGGATGATATAGGAGTATTTAATGAATGGATCTTCGATCATTCGGCAGAAGAAATTTAAAGTTGGAAAATGTACTGATTTATGCTGATTTTTTTGTAAATTAAAGGGTTACTTGATTGGGTTACAGGTTGTTGTTGTTTGTGTTTTTGACAATGTGTAGTCAACGTGCCACGATCTCCAATTAGGTACATATTTTTGATGTCTGGATCTCTCTTTTTTGATGAAAACAGAGGCATCGAAGATGGTAAAACAATTTTATTAACCTATTCCGAAAGCTTTTTCTCTTCTCCCTGTTTTAGGGGTAAGGTGTTGTAGTGTTTCGGATCTTTAAAACAAAAAAAGATGGCAATTATTAAAAGAGGGCGCCTAAGTGGTGCCGTTGGCCCTATCGTTACCTATCATGTTAAAGGTAAAGAGATTGTGCGATCACGTCCGGAGAAGCGCACCAAACAGTCACCGAAACAGCTATCACAGCAGGTTCGTATGAAACAGACCATTGAGTTTCTCTCTGGCATACGAGATGTTGTTCGTTGTAGCTATCCTTCAGAACATCCTTTCTCCAATGGACATGTCTTGGCTCGGGCTGCTATTCTTCGCAATGCTTTTGCGGGGATCTATCCAGATTTAACTTTCGATTTTTCAAAAGTGCCACTGAGTAGTGCTCCGGAGTGTCGTATCGCTTCAATTTCGGCAAACTATCGTGACGGGTGGTTGGATCTAGAGGTCGAGCTTAAGGGGGTGACGGATAAGAGAGGACTCTCACTTGTGGTGGTGCATGAAGCTGGAGAAGCCACCATACAGACCTTTAGTTATGGACCGTTTCCATATAGCAAAGAGAATCGCTATTCGTTGGAAGTGATGCGTCGTGAGAGTCATGGTGCGGTACAGCATTTCTGGGTAATGCTTTGCTATCCTTTTAGATTGGAGTATATGAAGAGTTGCTACTTCAGTCTGTCAGAAGAAGATCCTTCTCCTAAAACGGTCTACTATAGTGACTAGATCTCTTAGGGCAACACTTTGATGGTGTTGCCCTAGGGAAATAAAATATGGCTAGGAATAATCGTGTTGGATGTTAAATATATATCGAAGATTTAGATGGTAATGTTTTGTATGTTATATTTGTTATTATACAACATAATATAAGTTCTTATGCCTTCACCTCTGCCATTTTTAATTATTCTTTTGATTCCATTCATCATTTTTGTTGAGTTGTTGTGGTATCTGTTACAACGTTTTTGGCACTGTATTAAATACCTAGTAGTACGTACTTCATTTCATAAATGGAGAATAACGCGTTGGTGTGCCAAAGGTTTGTTGTATATATTAGTCATTTGCTTAGTTATAGAAATATTTGACAGTAAACCTGTTGATACATTTAATTTTATAGGAATGAAGGTCCGAAAAGTGGGTGTGCCGGTTGGTGAAGTTTCTCTTGAGGATATTCCGTTAGGAGCAAAGCGTGATGATTATTCTAGAGTTGGGTTGGGTATTACCATTGATCTCGACTATGTCACATCTGGTCGTCCCATGCGTAGTTCATATGAAGCTAAGATGCCTGGGGTCAATGGATTATATCATCCTTCTGATAACCGACGATTATATGTTGAAATGGAAGGTCATGAATTAATAGACCTAGGAGATTATCTTATTTCTGATAAGTTAACCAAAAGTAGGTCACAAATGAATGGCTCCTATCGTATCTTACGGCAGAAAGTTTCTTTTAATGATTTTAAGGAATCAATAGCTTACGGTGATTTTTATGCTAGAGCCATTGTTGTGGACGGGAATGAGTTTGTCTTCTGGATAGAGAATGAATCTATCATTTCGCAATTTCTTGCATCCGATATCGTAGTTCATGTTCCTGAATGTATTGAAGGGAAGTAGGAGAGTGCAGGGTGAATTCGGATGGACGGTTTTGCGAATGTTTTGACTCTTATCGATCAGTTGTGCAATGATGAGTGTGTAGCTGGGGTGTGTTTTATGGAAGTCGTAAATTATAAGTAAATCAGATATAAAAGAGAGCACTATAAATTAGGTTTTAGTGCTCTCTTTTATTTGTTTCAAAACTCAGGCTTAATTAATCGATGACCTCTTTGAGCCTTTTGATTAAGTCTTTTCTATCTATTCCTGAGATGAGAGCAACAGGAACTCGTGCTTTAGACCCGTCTTTAGAATGGATCACAACTTTTTTCTCTGAAATGTCCTCTATATTTGTAATGTCTTTGTATCTAATCTGTTTGGTCGATGAAGCAGGTGCCGCTTTAAACTCGATGTGTTTATCGAATAAAGTAATTGCTTTTCGATCTTTTTGCCAGTAGCCAACATATAAATACAGAGCAGCAATAGCTAGTACTCCAACGAAGTGAATTACTAATAGTGCGACTAGACCTATGGCTAACATTACATAAGCCATCGTGATCTGTTTACTTGCGATAGACTCAAGAACAGTATAGGCTTTGACTTCTGAATTTTGGATCTGTTTGTTGGTGGAATTATTGACGGTCATAATTTTTTGTTTTTGCACACAACGCCTATTTCAGCTAATGTATAGGAGTCTGGTTATGCCTTTAGTGTTTTGAAAGGATTGTGTTTTTAATCTTCAAGCGAATCCTTGAATTTTTCATTTTTGATCTCATCAAGCTCTTTTCTAGCAGATTTTGCACCGATAAGTCCAATAGGAACAAGTACAAAACTGGAGATCATAAAGGTTTTGTATCCAGCTTCTTTCTTTCCTATTGCAACAAGTAGTATGCCTAGTATATTTCCGATGACTACTGCTAGTCCTAAGAAACCAATTTGACTTTTATCGGGGTCTGAAAATAGTAATAGTGTAATAAATATGTGTATTACAACTGCAATAATCATTCCTGCATTAATTTTCATAATAGTTTGGTTTGTAAATGTTTATATATTTGTATTATAATTGATATCTGTGATGTGGATATGTTTTTATCAAGGTGCTAATGGAGCTCCTGTATTCTCAGTTGTTTTTCAATGGCTTTAATGGATTGGTGTACCCAATCGTATTTAGATGATTTTTTGCTGTTGAATTGTCCTCCAATATGAAGATGTATATTGGTTAATCACATTGACCTATTATTTCTACTTAATCTAAGGGTTTGTGATGCGAGCTAAAGAATCGAATATGATTCTGTGTAGTGATACTTTTATTTATAGTATATATTTTTCTCATGTTAGAAGTTAAGTTAAAAATCATATGTAAGAGATGATTGTAGATACTGTTTTGTTGATGAAGTAAAATAGTATCTAGCGCAACAAATTTAATTATATTAATGATATTGGCAAACATAATGTTTGTAAAAATGCACTTCTTTTCTGAAAGGAGAAGAAGGTCAATCCCTGATTATATGTATTTGGATATTTGTGTCATTCTTCTGTGAATTTGACTATTTATTTTTTGGTTATGACAAGTTGAGGCTCTACATGCGATGGCAAAAACGCAGTTATTTAAGTAGTGGAGAGGTTGATTGGAGCTGTTAACCTGTTTTTGTCTTGTATAGATATTGCTTATTACGGATTGTGCTAAATTTTACTCTACTCGACGGTTTTTATTCAAGATATTGTTAAATGATATGAATAGATACTCAAATGGTTATTGGTGTTTTGATCTCAATTTTGTCCATTGTTTTTGTTGGAGAAACATTGTGTCTGATATTAAAATTACTTATTACCAAGACATCTTTCTTAGAAAGTAGGTTTATTTCGTAATGTGGCTCGTGTGACCGTTCATATTTTTGGACTTTAAGTGCTGTCTATGTACTAATGATCGTTCGTTGAATAGTGTCTATATTTAAGGTTGTAAAAGTTTGGTAAGGTTGTGATGTTAGAGAAAGGTGAGAGTCGTGTTGACTATAGAAGAGAGAAAACGAAACGACAAATATAAGAAGGTCGGTCTCGGAATTCGTTTAAAGTGTGATTACGTTGCTGCAAAGGATTATAATCGATTTTCGTTATTTAATAAGAGAGCTAGTGTGAATGGTTTATATGATATTTCAGATGCAAGTGATGTAATCATACTATATTGAAAGACGAAACGATATTGTTTTGGGAGACTATCTGCTTTCAGAGGAGTTTGCGGTGCAACGGAGAATTTATGGTCCTAAGTTGATTGGGTAGCATAAACGGGTTCCTTTTAATGATTTTAAGCAAGCGCTAATACACAATGACATTTATGTAAATCCTCCTAATATTTCAGATAAAGAGTATTACTATGGATCGATAATGATTCGATTGCTCAGATCCTTCTGGAGTCATAACTGGAAGTGTTTATTTGAGATCCTCAATGGAGAGTCACTAGGGGTTGAGGTTTATTAAGAAATTTAGTTTATATGTAATGTCGATGTTTTCACGTGATTCGATGGTATGTTTTTGATATAAATGAAGGGGGAGAAGGAGTGCTATATATGGAGGATTTGTTTTAAAAGAGTGAAAAAAATGCACTTTTTTTTATTTGTTATATCAGGAAATCAAATATTTGCTTTATATTTGCACGCAGTTGTTTAAAAAGATAATGTGCTAGGAGTCATGTAGTATGATGCTTAGGCTGTTAGATGTCGGAGGACGAACCACATCAAACGTAAGGGTTTAAGCTTTTCAGAAACTGTGCTTTGAACACTATTTTAAAACTAGGACGGAATAAAAAATTATTGACAATGTCAAAGGTTTGTCAGATAACCGGAAAAAAAGTAATGGTGGGAAACAATGTTTCTCACTCGAACAGGAAGACAAAAAGAAAGTTTTTTGTGAATCTATTCACTAAAAAATTGTTTCTTCCAGAGGAGGATCGTTGGATTTCTCTTAAAGTATCAGCGGCAGGTTTGCGTATTATCAACAAAAAAGGGCTAGCTGCTGCATTGAAAGATGCACAACAAAAAGGCTATATTACTAACTTTTAATTTTGACTTAGACGATGGCTAAGAAAGGTAATAGGGTTCAAGTGATTTTGGAGTGTACTGAGCACAAAGAGAGTGGTATGCCAGGTACTTCTCGTTATATCACTACAAAGAACCGTAAGAATACTCCAGATCGTATGGAGTTGAAGAAATACAACCCGATTTTGAAACGAGTAACTCTTCACAGAGAAATTAAATAATTTGAGGTATGGCTAAAAAAGCAGTTGCATCACTTCAAAAAGGTGCTGGTAAAGGTTACGCTAAAGTAATCAAGATGGTAAAATCAGAGAAGACAGGTGCTTATACTTTCTCTGAGAGTATTGTTCCTAACGAAGAAGTAAAAGCTTATTTTAAGAAATAATCTTGACTTTCAACGTTAGAAAGAGATAAGAAAGCTTTTATCAATATTTATTGATAAGAGCTTTTTTTATATGTCAAGTATTGAATATATTTGTATTATAAGCATCTAAATAATTAATCTAATGGGAATATTCGATTTTTTCTCAAAAAAGAAGAAAGAGAGTCTTGATCAAGGACTTGCAAAGACTAAGGAAGGTGTCTTCAAAAAACTATCTCGTGCCATTGTTGGAAAGACAACCGTCGACGATGAGGTGCTCGATAATTTGGAGGAAGTTTTGATTACTTCAGATGTTGGAGTAGAAACTACATTAAAAATCATTGAGCGTATTGAGAAGCGTGTTGAGGATGATAAGTATCTTGGGACTAAGGAATTGCATGGTATTCTTCGAGATGAGATCTCCTCTCTTTTAGAGGAAAATAATTCTGGTGATGCTGTTTTAGACTTTGAGTCAGAACTACCACATAAACCTTATGTGATTATGGTCGTAGGAGTCAATGGTGTGGGTAAAACGACAACTATTGGTAAGATGGCTCATCAGTATAAGAAGGCTGGGAAGAAGGTCGTGCTTGGTGCTGCGGATACTTTTAGAGCTGCTGCGATTGATCAGTTGCAGGTTTGGTCGGATAGAGTGGGTGTTCCAATTGTGAGGCAACAGATGGGATCTGATCCAGCTTCTGTGGCTTATGATACGCTTGAGTCTGCAGTGAAGACCGATGCGGATGTAGTGATTATTGACACTGCGGGTCGACTTCATAATAAGGTCAATCTGATGAATGAATTGTCTAAAATCAAGAGGGTTATGGACAAGGTGATACCTAATGCGCCACACGAAGTTATGTTGGTGTTGGATGGATCGACAGGTCAGAATGCTTTTGAACAGGCAAAACAGTTTACAGCCGCGACAGAGGTTCGAAGTATGGCTGTTACAAAACTGGACGGTACTGCTAAAGGAGGGGTTGTGATAGGTATTTCTGATCAGTTTAAAATACCAGTAAGATATATTGGTGTCGGGGAAGGAGTGGAAGATCTACAAGTGTTTTATCGTCATGAGTTTGTAGATTCGTTATTTGGATAAACAATATTTGAATTAAAGATATATAAGAATGCTATTTATAGCATTCTTTTTTTGATTGTTAAAAAAAGGATTTATTTGTTTGGGCTTCGAACAATTGTAGGCAGATGTCTGTAATAAAAGTATTATGAAAGAAAAAGGAATAAATAAAAGTGAGGTTGTTGCATTGCTTCAATCTGGTCATCAAGAGAGGATCTCTGAGGCGATAGCAATGTTGAGAGAGCATGGGGATAGTTCGTTCCTTCCAGAGGTTATTCAGGAGCTGAACCGTACACAGGATTCATTTGTTGAGAAGTCAATTCTAGGATTGTTGGCCGATGTAAAGAGAACAGATGCTATACCATATATCGTTGATGGAATTAAGCATGCATCTAACCCAGAAGTGCAGCGTAGCTTGGTGTCTATATGTTGGGAGAATGGCATGGATTTCTGTCCGCATATCTCTTTGTTTGTAGACTTGGTATTGAAAAAAGATTTTTTGATTGCTTTTGAAGCTTTTACTGTCATTGAGAATATGGAAGGTGTTGTGGATGATGCCGAGAAGCAACGATTGGTTTCGTTGATTGAGTCTCAATTGGTGGATATTGAAGCTGAGAAAGAGGGGCTTCTTCTTGACCTTGTTCAGATTATTCCAAATATTAAACCTGCAGAATCTTACGAGGCTTAATATATGTATAGTAGAGAAGAGAAGAGAGCTTTAGTTCAGAAGTTCTGGGATGCATTTGATGTGTATCGTAAAGAGCAGAATCGTCTTCGAGAGGTTCGTGTTCCGTGGATGTTAGGTCAGACAGGAATTCGAGATATAGATTTGCGATTTGGGGTGGGAAGAAAGAGTGCTAGCGTTATCTTGGAGGTGACATCACGAAGTGAAGACAAGCGATTGCTTGTTTTTGAGCTTTTATCTCAATATCGATTGCTTATCGAAGATGGTTTTGACGAGCCATTGGATTGGGATCTGGTTTATGAAAAAGAGAATGGGCAAATGGTTTCAAGGATCTGGACCTCATTATGTGATGTGGATATTCATAAGCCTAAACATTGGGACCGTATCATGTCATTCTTGTATACGAATATGTTTCAGCTTCAAGAGAATTTTGATGATGTGAAGGATGTATTGGAAGATAAGATACGCCACTTGTATGATCAAGAGATAATATAAGTGGATGATCCATTATATACAAGAGATTTAGTCTTTTGATTTTCCACACAGCAATGATGTATTGCTGTGTGGATTTTTTTTATTGTTTCTTCACAAATTTGGTGAGAATAACAATATGTTGTCCATTGACTTTCCCTTCAATATGCTCTGCATTGTCATGAACAAGAGAGATATTTCTTACTGCTGTTCCTCTTTTTGCTGTGAATCCAGCACCTTTAACGTTAAGGTCTTTGATTAAGGTTACAGTATCTCCATCGCTAAGAAGTGCTCCGTTTGAATCAAGGTGCTTCACTTGTACTGTGTCGTCGCCAGCTTGGTCTTCGCCTGTTGCTTTTGCCCATTCCAGTGTCTCATCGTCCATGTAAAGCATGTCTAAAAGATCTTGTGGCCAAACGTGTTCTTTAAGTCTGTTTAGTAGTCTCCAAGCCATTACTTGGACAGCAGGTACCTGACTCCACATGCTGTCGTTTAGACATCTCCAGTGGTTTGGTTCCATCTCTTTTTCTCCTTCGATCTGTTCTTTGCAGTGGCTGCAGATATATACCGCTTTGTCAGCGTTATTATCTTCTACAGGAGGTACGGTATAAGCAGTTAAATTATCAGTTGAAGTACATAGCTCACATTTGTTGCTACTTCTCTCGATTAGCGCTTTGTTTACGTCCATTTTATCCTTTGTATTCAGTGTAGTAATTAAAATCAAAAAAGCGTTAAGCTTTTTGCAAAGATAATTGGATTGGGAGCATAATCAAATGAAGAGAAGGAGACTTTTTTAATATGTAGTTAAACAAAATAAGAGGTTGACTGTTTTACTTACAGACCTTGGGTGTCGGTCATAAGGTCGTTTAATTTAGGTATTGCCCTTCTTCTTTGTATTTTAAGCAAAAGAGGAAGGGTTTTTTGTGATAAGTATTGTCTTAGCTACTAAATGTAGGCGAGATCTCATCGTATATATTTCTCTTTCGAGGCGGCAGGATAGAATATTAAAATAGAGTGCATTTTACAAACTGTTGATTTGTGTAATGCTATCGTTTACCGTAATTAGGTTCCATGGTTTATGTGAATGATAAATATGCATAAGTAGGATTGTGCTTCTCATAATGATTGATTTTTATTTTAGGTTTGCCTTTTTGTCTTTTCTCAAATAATTTTGTGGTGTGATTACTTGTGTCAAGATAATGGGGGTATTCGACGACTTATTATAAATCCCGATGTTTTCCCACTTAGAGTGAATGCTAAGCTTACAAAGTTCATGGGTCAAGTGCTTTTCAATGTTCAATTGTGGCGATAGAGGAGGAGATATTTCCTGGGAAATAGATAATGAATCTAGATTCATTATCTATTTATGGGTTTAATATTACGACTTTTGCTATTTATAATAATGAGATTAGACAATTTATTGTCAATGGCTATATAATTATTGCCTTGAATAGTGGATAATACGTTACAATTTTTAGTTTTGTCTTAACAGAAAATGTATTGAGCAATGAAGAATATTTTATTTGTACGACATGGTAAGGCAGAATCCTCGTCTTGGGATATTGATGACTTTGATAGAACTTTAACAGAGCAAGGGAAGTATGATACGGAATTGATTGTGAAAGAGGTGTTAAATAGGTTGTCGTTGGATGATCGTAATTGTTCTTTGGTTGTTAGTGATGCTAAACGAACACGTCAGAGTGCAGAAATTTACGAGCATATACTAGGGCTTCCTGGTAGTGTGTGTAATGTGTGGAGAAATCTGTATGGAGACTATACTACAGAGGAATTTATAGAGTATGTAGCGGAGAAGGTACCTAATCAGTGTGATAATCTGATTATTGTTGGGCATAATCCAACGCTCTCGGATGTGGTGAATCAATTGGCAAAGGAGTTGGACTGTTGGATGTCTACATCTTCATGTGTTTGTTTGTCATTTGATATGACTTCGTGGAATGAGTTAGAGGCTAGATCTGCAGAATTATATTTCTCTTTATTTCCTTCAGAAATGAGATAGTTTCTGTTTTTCCTGCTATTTTTGTTTCTAATATAATAGTAGAAGTTTATTTATGCATTTATTTTATACGCCAGATTTATCGGAAGATAGTCGTTACGTTTTAGACGAGGTTGAATCGAAGCACTGTGTAAAGGTGTTGAGACTTAGAGAAGGGGATACAATCCAATTAGTAGATGGTAAAGGTGTTTTTGCGAATGCTGAGATCTCAAATGCCCACCCTAAAGCTTGTACGCTTAATATAGTGAATCGTCAACTAGATTTCCAAAAAAGAGGCTACTATATCCAAGTAGCGGTAGCTCCTACTAAGAATATTGATCGTATCGAGTGGTTTATCGAAAAAGCTACAGAGATTGGGGTGGATCGTATTACTCCTATGTTGTGTAAACGTTCAGAGCGTAAGATTATTAAGCATCTTAGGCTATTGAAAGTGGCTGTGTCTGCAATGAAACAGTCTATAAAAGCATATCTTCCTGAATTGGACGAGTTGACTTCGTTTAAAGATGTGGTAGAAGACGAGTTTGATGGGGAGAAATTTATTGCTCATTGTGCAGAGGATGCACCTAGGGTTTCTTTTTTTAAGACCGTAAAATCGGATCGAGTAAAGATTCTGGTTGGTCCTGAAGGAGACTTTACTTCAGAAGAGGTTACATTAGCTAAAGAGAACGGATTTATTGAAATCACTCTTGGTGAACAACGATTGCGAACAGAGACCGCGGCATTGATGTCGGTGAGTAGTTTTGCGGTAATAAATGAGCTGAAATAGTATTTATACTTTAAATGGTATAACAAATCTATAATATATCTAACGATTAACTAACTAGACCATGAACAGAAGAATCCTTTTGTCGCTATATGTATTCTTATTATTGGTGGTTGTTACTGCCTGTAATAAAGAAGTTAAAGAGCCTATCCGGTTCGCAACATTTAATGCTGCTCTGAATCGCCCAGAACAGGGAATGTTGTTGAAGGACTTAAAAATGGGATGTCGTCAGGCACAGAATGTGGCTTCGATCATTCAGATCACTCGACCGGATGTTTTGTGTCTTCAAGAGTTTGATTATGATGCCTCAGAAGAGGCTTTAGAGATCTTTATGACAAAATATCTACAGAGTGGAGAAGATCCAATAACATATCCGTATTATATGACGTTTGCTTCTAATACAGGAGTGCTTTCGACATCAGATATAAATAATGATGGTAAGGTTGCATTACCTGCTGATGGCTATGGGTTTGGAGCTTTCGAGGGGCAGTATGCATTTGTGATCCTATCTAAATATCCAATTGATAAAGAAAAGGTTAGGACATTTCAAAATTTTAAATGGGAGCAGATGCCTAACCCTAGTTGGCCTGTTGCTCCGGAAGGGACACAGTGGTTCGATGATAAAGAGAAGAAGGATTTAAGAATCTCATCTAAGACGCAAGTGGATGTTCCAATAGATATGAATGGACATATGATTCATGCGATCATTGCACATCCAACTCCTCCTGTATTTGATGGCAAAGAGGATCGTAATGGACGTCGTAATTATGATGAGATTCGATTTCTTAAAGACTATATTGAAGGTTGTGACTATATGATCGATGATAAGGGAGGCAAAGGTGGTCTTGAAAAAGGAGCTTCTTTTGTTGTAATGGGTGATATGAATGCAGACCCATACGATGGCGACAGCTATCGCTCTGCTATTGTTCCATTGTTGAAAAGCCCTAGATTAAATAATGAGGTGACTTTTGGTGCAAAAGTTCCAAAGAGTTTGGGTGCCTTAGAGTTTAATAAAAAGATGAAGCGTAATCATAAAGGGGATGATGCGATGGATACCAACGTTTTTGGTCTAAGAATCGATTATGTTTTACCTTCGTCTGATCTATTGGTGATTGATTCGAAGGTCTATTGGAATGAAAAGAATCATAAAGATGGTGCATTGACTTTTAAAAAGAATTCATCTGATCACCGAATGGTTTGGGCGGATGTCAATATCACTAAGAAGTAAGAATTATAAAATATTTTTCACATGGATTATGGTTAATGTAATAATTAATTGTATTTTAATCCAATGATGATCTTTAATACTTCAAATATAGGATAATAAGAATATGAGAAATAAAGTCCAAAAACTATGTGTGTTGTCCCTGTCATTGCTAGTGTTGTGTTTCGTGTCGTGTCAGAAAGAGGACGGTTATGAGCTGAAAGGTAGTGTTGAAGGACTAAAAGATGGATATATTTATCTACAAGTAATGGGTGTTGATGGACCAATAAAGGTTGATTCAACGGAAGTTTTTGATAATGAATTCATTTTTGAAGGAGTGGTTAAGAAGCCCACCCTTTGTTATTTAGGGCAAGGAGATAATCTTCGTGGTGCCATCATTATCTTTGTAGAAAATACAAACATTAGTGTCGAAGGAGTTATTGATAATCTAGGAGATGTCAAAATAGAAGGTTCGGAGACGCAAGATGCGTTTAAGATTTATAAAGATAGAAATGATACATTTATTCTAGAGAAAAAGAAGTTAAAAGCAAAGTATAATGATCTGTTGCGTGATCCTGAGGATAAAATATCTGCGATAAATAAAATGGTAGATGTTATCGCTCGTTTGGTTGAAGAGCAGAAGCAGTATCAGCTTAACTATATCAAGGAGCATCCAAATTCATATGTCTCACCTTATATTTTGAATAATCTTTCTTATAATTTGGATTTGACTGAGCTAGATAGTTTGTATGCATTAATGACTCCAAGTGTGAGACAGTCATATGAGGGTCAGTGTATTGAAAATAGAATTAAGATCCTTAAAAGTACGCAGATTGGTGCTATTGCGCCAGATTTTACTATGCCTGATATAAATGGTAATCCTGTTCGTCTTTCGGATATTTATAGCAACAATAAATATACATTGATTGATTTTTGGGCATCTTGGTGTAGTCCATGTCGTATTGAGAATCCAAATATAGTTAATGCTTACAGAAAGTTTAATGAAAAAGGCTTTGGGGTATTGGGCGTCTCTTTAGACAAGAATCGTTCCTCTTTGTTAAGAGCTATAGGTAAGGATGGAATCATATGGCCCAATGTATCTGATTTTAAGGGATGGCGTAATTCTGCAGCAGAGCTGTATGGTATTAAATCAATCCCTTCAAATATATTGGTTGATAGAGAAGGTCGTATAGTGGCAAGGAATCTTCGAGAACAGTCTCTACATAATAAATTAGAAGAGTTGTTATAGTATATATTTAGTATTAAAGATAAAACAAGCTCGGTTGTTCTTAGAAACAATCGAGCTTGTTTTATTTGTATGGTTAGTACGCTTTGGCTCTTATAATATACTGGTGGTATTGTTATGAGCTGTTAAAGTGGTTTTGTTGTACCTTCGATTGATTTGCATTTGTCGGAGAATAGTGTGTTAATATCTCATGGAAATAGAATACAAGGTCGGTTTAGTAAAATAAAATACTTTTTAGTCTTTTATTTCGACATTAATCCATATATTTGTAAAGTATTAAGTTGTTGAATTGAAAAAGAAATTAAATATGGAAATTATATGTTCATGTTTCGGTATATCTAAAGAAGATATCCAAGAAGCGATAGCAGGTGGATTGACTACTGTTGACGAAGTTGCTGAAGAGACTGGTGCAAGTCATGGATGTGGAAGATGTAGTCAAGAATTTGCAGATGTAACCAAAGAGTTGATCTCTGAAAATTCATAACCAAGATAATTTAGTAAAAGGACTGTCTTAAAAGATAGTCCTTTTTATTATATAGATTTCTTTCCTAAAGAACGATGAGTGGGGAGCTCTCATTTTTTAATATCCTTCCTTAATAGATGTATTTAATAATGCACTAAGGTGAACTAATTGTGTTGTATTATTAAAACAATAGATTCATAAAGTCTAATAAATAATCCCTCTTTTCCCTCAAGATTTTTCAATCTTTAGGATAAATAACGGTCTCTATTCAGTTTCATTAGTAAAATGAAGTATCTTTGTTGCCAATAAATTACTATTTGATTATTTAGATATGGAAAAGATTGTTGTATCGAACTTTGACGAATTTAAGGCATTTGAGGGTAAGGAACTAGGGGTGTCAGACTACCTGAAGATATCGCAAGAACAGGTCAACCTTTTTGCTGATGCAACTTTAGATCATCAGTGGATTCATACTGATCCGGAGAGAGCAGAGAAAGAGAGTCCTTTTAAAACTACAATTGCTCACGGTTACTTGAATGTGTCAATTCTTCCATTCCTTTGGGAGCAAATTGCAGATTTCGAGAATGTAAAGTTAATGGTTAATTATGGTATTGATAAATTAAAATTTAATCAACCAGTTGCTGTAAATAGTGAAGTGCGTTTGGTGGCTAAACTTCATTCTATTATGAACCTTAGAGGAGTTGTTAAAGCAGAGATTGATGTAACTCTAGAGATCAAGGATCATAGAAAGCCTGCTTTGACTGGTCGTTTGATATTCTTGTATCACTTTAGCTAAGAACCAAGGTGATATTTTATGAGTCTCTATCAGGGGGCTCTTATCACTAAGCTTAATCATGTAAGATATATAAGGTTGTAATAGGATTTGATTGTTCCTATTACAACCTTATTTTGTTTTAAGCGTCATTCTATAATAACTTCATCCAGGTTCAACCATGCATTCTTATCTGGATTTTTAAACCAAATAGGAGTAATGTGGTTTAATGGGTCTTTTCTTCGATTCTCTCCTATAATGTGAATATATCTTGCCTTTATCCCACCTGGATAACAAGAGGCTCTTCTATGACCATTATGGGTGTTTGTCGCAGGAGACATTTCTTGGAATATATTTCTGTAGTTTATACCATCAGTAGAAACATAATAGGTGATTGAGGTGGGCTCGTAAATAGACCTCATCGGTCTTATAAGCCAATTCGTAGAAATGAAATTTATGCTTTCTTCTTTTTGAAGATCAATTGTAAAATCTAGGTTCTCTACCTCCATTGCTAAATATTCATCTAGAATACCGTTGACAAGAGTTTTATGCTTTCTCTTTCCTGTATCAGAAGAGTAGGGATACTTGTAACTTATATTGGCCATAATAGCCTTATGTTTTTTTATAACTCTCTGGTAGTTTATAGCATTTTTGGTTCCTAATAAGTTATTATCGATAGATGCTGTAACCTTCACTGTTCCAACGATAGTAATCGGTGTTTTGTAAATAAACGAGGTGTTATTGGGTTCAGAACCATCTAATGTATATCTCATGAGTTTATTCGCATCATTTGATAATAAGACTACATGCTGCCCTTGTTTTGTTTTGAAGGAGTTGAAATTTATCTTTTCACAAGGTTCTCCATATTGGATTTGATGCTTTGTGAGGTATCTAATCGTCTTTTTTTGTCTTAGATTAAAGTCATCCCAATCTTTATTCGTTGGACCATACCATGCGTTCTCTGCTATGGCAAATAGTCTTGGGAATAGATTATAAGTAAGTTTGTCAAAATCATACATCTTAAATGTCCATATGGTTGCTGTGAGCCCATTTATATATTTATTATGAATTTGTTGATTGGATAGGTTTGGATTGTACTCATATACGTCTCTAGTGGTAAGTGCCTCTTGGATTATGGGTGTGTGTAGAAAATTTTGAGGAATGGTCAGAGAATAATAACGTTCGATACCAATAATGGTTTGGTGTTTATTCTTGATATTATTGGAGACCATATTTGAGCTTTGCCACACCATTGCGCTTGATGTGCTGTTTTGTGCATATGAGTATACATTGTTCCACCCCATCAGCTTCTTCTGATTTGAATTTACTAATGATTCAATTTTGGTGAAAAAATCATGTTCTAACTCTTTTGTATTGTTCATATTATTTCGTCTCATATGATCAAGACAGTGTTGGCAAAGTTCATCCTCTTCAATTGATTTTGCCCCCCCTCCAATATGAATATAATCACTCTCAAATATGTTTGCGATATTATTAATTAAATCAGACCAAAGGTTAATCGTTTTATGATTGGTCATACATAACTGTTTTGATCTTTTATGAGAAGTTGTGCTTTTACATCTGATAAAAGGATAGGATCGATGGTGGAATCCTCTTGTTCCATTAATTTCAACATGAGGGATAATCTCAACATTCAATTTTTTAGCAAATCTTATAAGGTCATGTAGCTCTTGTTGGGTGTAATAGCCTCCATAAGTACCATCCTTTCTGATATATTGTTTCGGAAGTTTATTGATTCCAAACTTTTGAACTTTTCTCCATGCTGTCTGCTGTGTGAACTCAGGACGAGATTTAATTTCAATTCTACAAGTTGTAGTGTTGATTATCCCAAATGTTAGCTTGTTTAGTTTTATATAAGACATGGCTCGAATTAGCTTTTTTAATTCAGAGATATTGTAGAAGTGAGTGCAGGCATCCAAAAACAGCCCCCTGTGGTTATAGTAGGGATAATCTATTATATCCACCTTTTTGAATCTTACAGTATTATCTATTGTCACTTCTTCTATTAGTTGGGACAGAGATTGTATACCATAAAAGATGCCAACAGTTGAACTCGCTTGTATGAAAATACCATTATCATCTATTTTAAGTTGGTAACCTTCTTTTTTGTAGCCTTCTTTTTTTATTAAAAGAAGTCGGATATTGGATCTCTTCCCTTTTTCACTTCGCTTTAGATTGATGTTAAGTTCATCTTTAAGAAGTTTTGATGCTGTTTTCTCAACATCTCTAAGAAGTGCAGTATTACTAGATATTGTAATGTTGTTACTTGTAGTGTAGTACCCTGTCGGCTGTTTTATCCTTTGGGGCTTCGGAAGTAGGTAGGGGCTTAAACTTTTTGTCTCCTCGGTTTTGCATGACGCAATCATTAGTGAAAATGTAAGAATAGCTACAATTGTCGAAATTGTTAGTTTCATGGCAAAGGCTTCGTATGGTTTGGAATTATTTTAGATTCTTACAAAGGTAATTAATTATCAAGTATCTATCTTGGCTATTATAATATCGTGTGTCCCTAATGACGTGAAAAAATCATTTTGAAACATGGGTTGAACAGATCTAAACAAAAGAGCTGTTCCGTTAAGTGTTGAGAAGGACTGTTCGGGTTATATTGGTCTATTAGTTTTTACCGTTATTAGGAGTAATTCATTATTTTTATTCTGCATCTTATTGAAGTAGAATAAAAAAAGAGACATCCTTATTGTAAAGAATGTCTCTTAATTGAATAGGAATATATCCTATATATTTTAGATTCTCATGATGAAGTCTACAAGATTGACCTCTGGAGTAATGTCAAGTTTTTTACGTAGTCTATTTCTACGTTTATTAACTGAAGTAGGATTAATATTTAGAATCTTACTGATCTCTTTAGAAGAAAGATTGATTCTTAGATAAGCACACAACTTCAATTCATCTTGTGTTAAACCAGGATATAGTTCTTTTAATCGTCTAAAGAAACCTTCATGTACACTTTCAAAGTGAAGTTTGAAATTATCCCAGTCTTTGTCCAAGTTTATAAACTCATTGATCTCTCTTACTACTCTGTGGAGATCATCAATGTTTCTGTTTTTAGCTCTAATATACTCTTTCAACTTATCCTGAACATTAATAAGTGCATTGTTCTTATTCAGAAGGTGAATAGAGTGTGTTGATAATTGCTGCTGTTTGTGCTTTAGATCATTCTGAAGCTTAATCTTCTCTAGGTTGTTTAGCTTAGCCGTTGTTTGCGCAGATTCGTTCTCAGCAATCAGACGTCTATTTTCATTCATCTTAAGCTCATTCTCATGTCTTAAGATCTCACTTGTCTGTTTTGATGTACGTACTCTATAGTGAGTCAGCGTCAATGCTAGCAATAGTAGAAGGATTAATATGATTAGAATAGAGATGGTCAATACATTGAAGAATCTTTTTTGCTGACTCTCTTTCTCCGTTTCAATCATTATCTTCTTTAACTGCTCATCTTTTTTGGTTATCTCAAGCTGTACTTTCAGTTTTAGCTGTTCACTAATCTGTTGTTCATTCATCTGCTTATCTTGCAGGATATAGGCAACATGAAAAGCATTTGATGCTTCTTTGAACTTTCCTTTATCCGTATAGATACGTCCCATTGTGGCATGAGCAGAAATTAGTTCTTTGCTATTTTCGTGAGAAGACAAATATCTTACGGCTTCTTGGAATCTACTAATTGCTAGATCGTACTCTTTTTTCCAGAAGTAGACCAGGCCATAGTAATAGTTAATCCTTCCAATCCAAATACGATTCTTCGTTTCGTTTTTGATCAAAAGTAAACTCTTTTTTAGGAAGCTGTTTGCAAAAGTAAACATCTTCTCTTCTGTATATAGCTGTCCAATGTCAGCATAGTTATTTCCTAAACCAACAGAGTCACCAATAGCTTGATAGATTGTCTCAGCTTTTCTGAAATATGATAATGCCTTGTGTATTTTATGATTTTCTCTATATATGTTACCAAGTCTATTTAACAGATCTGCAGATGAATTTTGATCTCCAATATCTTCAAATAGACCTAAGCTTTCAAAACTGCATTCATATGCCTTATCTAAATCTCTAATTTTGAGGTATAGATCACCAAGCTTTCGAAGAAGAATCGCCTGCCTTTTAGGTTCGTCTCGAGGGATAGCTTTAACACCTTTTTCAATAAAGGTAATGGCTAGAATGTCATTATATTCGCTTTCAAAAAGTTTCCCTAAACGAATACACCCCTTAATATATTCTTCGTTAGAAACCTTTCGGCGTTGACCTAAATATTCTAGGCAGTATTCATATGCCTCTCCATAATTGTTTGCTTCTAAAGCATCTCTACTTAGCATGAACAGAGACTCGTCATCATAATTGTTGTACGAGATTGTCTCATGGCTTTGAGCAAAACCAAATGATGCATAAAAAATAATAGATAGTATAAGGTAAACTTTCGATCCCATATATCTTATAACTTTTGTTTCTAAAATCTTATCCCCTAAGTAATGAATAATAGTTATTCATAACCTGTAATAAATTTATCTGGGTGGCACGCTACCACTTCTTGATCGTGATACCACTTTTTTATTCGTTTCAAATCATTGTTTACATCTTTTGTTATTTCAAAAGGAATATCGAAGCGCATCTCTTTCTTTTTAAAGTCGAAATAACCCATGTATACAGGTACTTTTGCCAATCTTGCTATGGCATGAAAACCACCTTTCCATTGTGTTGTCGCTTTTCTTGTTCCCTCGGGGGTAATGGCTAATTGGAGCGAATCTCTTTCATTGAAAGTTTTTACGATCTGTTTCAACGAATTTGATCCTTTTTGTCTATTTAATGGGATTGCCCCCATCCATCTAATAAACGGTCCTATAGGAAAGAAGAAGAACTCGGATTTAATCATTACATTTGGATTGTTTCCCAATGTATTATACCCAATCCAGCATATTACAAAGTCCCACATGCTTGTGTGTGGAGCACCAATAATAATACACTTCTTGTCTTCTACCTTTGAGCCAATTACTTTCCAACCCAAAATACGAATCAATAATTTACAAAAAGAACGTTTCATATTTATTTTCTTTCGTGTATAGCTCATCACTTTTTTAATGAAATATGTGATGAGAAATAATCCTATTATTTCATAATTTATTAATTGAAAGTAATAATTTTATCTCTGAATCACTAAAGTGTTTCTTTACACTATTGCAAAATAAAACATAATTTATTTAGTAATGCATTTTAATAACCTTTTTTTTCTTTTTTTCTCAGTTTTATGTCAAGTAAATATATAAATGTGCACACTCACTCGAATCTTAGGAGTGACGAGACGAATATTATATCTTTATATAGCCACTCAATCGGTAATAGTACTAGTAATATTAAAGGTTATTACTCGGTTGGGGTGCATCCATGGGATGTTGAGTCGGTTTCAATCGAGGAATTAAAAGGATCTTTAAAAAACTATTTTGAGGATCAGAACTGTGTTGCTTTGGGAGAAATAGGTCTTGACTATCATCGTGCAATAGACCGTAATATTCAACAACTGTTCTTTGAAAGGCAACTCTCTATTGCTCATGAGTGTCATAAGCCTGTAATACTACATGTCGTTAAAAGTTATCATGATGTTTTGCGTTATAGGAGTGATTATGAAGGAATTTGGATTCTTCATGCATTCCAAGGGAATGAAGATGTTTTAAGAAAATTAAAGGACTATCCAGTCTATTTCTCATTAGGAATAAGGGAGATTAATCGTCTAAAGAAACTCAATATACTAAATTCAATACCTCTGAATAAGCTCTTTTTAGAGACCGATGAGAGTGAATGCTTAATCGAGGAGGTGTATGCTTATTATTGTCTATGTAGTAGTTATCCATTAGAGAGAATAAAAAAATGTATCTTTGACAACTTTTTTACGGTATTTAGCGATATCAATATTCAACAATAAAATGTTAAGAGTAAAATGAGTTGGTTTAGAAGAACTGAGATCCTTGTGGGTGAAGAGGCAATGCGTGATTTTAGGAATGCGCATGTGATGGTGATTGGGCTCGGAGGAGTAGGCGCATATGCTGCAGAGTCAATTTGTAGGGCAGGTGTTGGGAAAATGACCATTGTCGACGGAGATACGGTGGATGAGAGTAATAGAAATAGACAACTTCCAGCTTTAGTTTCGACAACTGGTGAACCAAAGACAGAAGTACTTAAAAAACGATTCCTTGATATCAACCCAGAAGTGGAGGTCGTTGTCGTGAATCATTTTATTAAAGAACAGTATACTATTGACTTGTTGGAGTCTGATCGGTTTGACTGTGTTGTAGACTGTATTGACACCCTCTCTCCTAAGGTTAATCTGATCAGAAATTGCGTCGAAAAAGAAATTCCTATTGTAAGCTCGATGGGAGCAGGTGGAAAATTTGATCCAACAATGATTCAAGTTGCAGACCTAAGTAAAAGCTATAATTGTAAGCTCGCAAGAATGGTGAGGAAGAAATTGGGTAAATTCAATATACGAAAAGGGATTCCAGTAGTTTTTTCTCCCGAAGAGGTGGAAGCTTCACTTGTGATTGAAGAACAAGGTCATCATAAGGCTTCTGTTGTAGGAACAATATCTTATATGCCTCCTGCTTTTGGTTGTGCCCTAGCATCGGTTGTACTAAGAAAACTTATTAAAAAGATATAAACAAAGGGACTCTCATAAATGAGGTCCCTTTTACTTAAAATGATGGAAAAACAAAACCATCGTAGATTAACCTATAAAACGTTTGCAAGATATGAAAAAAGTGTTCAATAAAAAATCAAAAATGTTAAAAAGGATACTGTAGTTCATAGATTTCATATTTAATACACTTTTCGTTTGAGCTGTTTTAGATACTTAAATCTGCGTTCTTCGTATTGTGTGATAAAATGTCCAGGTAGTCAAAAGTGTCCCTATTGTGGCTAGAGTGCTGATAACTATAAACGATAGTAATATTTTAGGAAAAAATGGTGCTTTTTGATAGTCCCATATTGTTTATCTGTTTTTGAAACAGGAGTTAATGTTGAGTACTATTTGATCCTATTTGAATTGGTTTTTTTCTTTTAGGATATATATGTCCTAAATTGTGAGAGTGTGGTAAAGTTATACCTATAACAGTGACCTTCTCTGATGAAAAAAATTATTTTTGTAATCTACATATTAAGAATAAACAATACTTGAAAACTGACATACAAAGATAATGGCTAAAAAATACAAACCTCTTAATTCAGTTTTGGTTAAACCAACCGGACCAGACTGTAATCTAAATTGCACTTACTGTTTTTATTTAGAGAAAGCAGAGCTTTTTAAAGAAGAAAAAATTCATAGAATGTCTGAGGAAACTTTGGAAGAGATGGTTCGTCAGGTAATGCAACAGTCTGCTGATGCTGTCTCTTTTGGATGGCAAGGTGGAGAGCCTACACAGATGGGTGTTGACTTTTTTCAAAAAGCAATAGATTTTGAAATTAAGTACGGTCATGGACAATCTGTAGGAAACGGATTACAAACTAATGGTCTTCTACTAAATGAAGATTGGGCTAAGTTTTTAAAGAAATATGACTGGCTTGTAGGTCTATCTTTAGATGGCCCTCAGCATATCCATGATAAGTATCGTTTCGACAAAGCTGGAAAAGGAACATGGGAGAGAGTTGAGCGTAATGCAAAGATGCTTCTAGATGCTGGGGTCTCTGTTAATGCAATGTGTTGTATTACGGATTATTCTTCTCAGTATCCTGAAGAATTGTATAATTATTATAAGGGTATGGGGTTGAATTTTATGCAATTTATCCCTGTTGTGGAGACAGATAAGAACGACCCTACTTTAGCTGCTCCATTTTCATTGGATCCAGTAGATTATGGACATTTTATGATCAAATTATTTGATCTTTGGATTAATGACTTTAAAGATGGACAACCAACCACTTCTATACGTTTCTTTGAATCTATTTTCCACTCTTATGTTGGAATGGAGGCCCCTGAATGTGCTTTGATGAAAGAGTGTGGGGCATACGTTGTGGTAGAGCATAATGGAAACGTATATTCTTGTGACTTCTTTGTAGAACCAAAGTTTAAGCTTGGAAACATTCAACATGATCGTATCATTAATATGTTGAATTCGAAAAGACAACATACTTTTGGTGCTGCCAAAGCAAACGTTCCGAGAAAATGTAAAATGTGTGAGTGGTATACTAAATGCTATGGTGGATGTACAAAAGATCGTATAAAGGATCCTGCTGACAATAAACAGCCTCGTTTCTGTACTGCATACAAAATGATTTATAAGCATGTGGATCCAGTCATGAAGTCCATGGCTGCACAATGGAAAGAGCAACAAGCACAATATCAGCAATCTCAAAGAAGTGGCGACACCTATAATGCTTTTGAAGACTTTGTTAAATAAAACAATAGCCATCTTCATATAAAGGACTGTCAAGCCTTGCATATCGTGTGAGCATACTCTAATGGTTAAGGTTAAGAGTGGACTCCCATTCTTTTCTTTTCATATTGTGATTCATTTTTTTGACGAAAAAAATTACCTTTGCGTAAAATTTTGTGTAAGAAAACATTAAACTATAATTATAAATGGCACTACAATGTGGTATCGTTGGACTTCCAAATGTTGGAAAATCCACACTATTTAACTGTCTTTCTAATGCGAAAGCACAATCAGCAAATTTCCCCTTTTGTACAATTGAACCTAATGTCGGAGTAATTACAGTTCCTGATGAGCGTTTGATTAAACTGGAAGAGCTAGTACAACCAGAGAGAGTACAGCCAGCAACTGTTGAGATTGTGGATATTGCAGGTTTGGTAAAAGGAGCAAGCAAAGGTGAAGGCCTTGGGAACAAATTCCTTTCAAATATTAGAGAAACAGATGCAATTATCCATGTGGTACGTTGTTTTGAAGATGATAATATTACTCACGTAGATGGTTCAATAGATCCTGTTCGTGACAAAGAAGTTATTGATACAGAACTTCAACTGAAAGATCTTGAAACTGTGGAGGCTCGTTTGACAAAAACACAGAAGATGGCTAAAACAGGAAAGGATGTTGCTGCAATGCGTTTAGTTGGTGCTCTAGAAAGATATAAAGAAGCTCTTATTCAAGGGAAGTCCGCACGTGTTGTTGAATTGTCTGAACAAGAAGAGGAAGTGACCAGAGATCTTTATTTGTTGACTACAAAGCCGATTCTTTACGTTTGTAATGTTGATGAAGCTTCTTTACGTAATGGGAACTCCCACATTGATGCTTTTAGAGAAGCAGTGAAAGAGGAAGATGCAGAGGTGTTGATTCTTGCTGCCGCTGTTGAAGCTGATATTGCTGAACTTGAAACATATGAAGAGCGTCAGATGTTCTTAGATGATCTAGGAATTGAGGAGCCTGGAGTTGCTAATCTAATTCGTTCTGCTTATAAGTTATTGTGTCTTGAGACATACTTTACTGCAGGGGTAAAAGAGGTTCGTGCTTGGACTTATCCTAAAGGAGCAACAGCACCACAAGCCGCAGGTGTAATCCACTCAGATTTTGAGAAAGGATTTATCCGTGCTGAGGTGATCAAATATAGTGACTACGTTGAGCTTAAGTCAGAAGCTGCATGTAAAGATAAAGGTAAGGTTGCCATCGAAGGTAAAGAGTATATTGTTCAAGATGGAGACATTATGCATTTTCGTTTTAATGTGTAAATTCTTATTTGTAAGATATCAAAAGTCGTATTCATATATTGAATACGACTTTTTTATGTGATATTTAGAAGGAGTTCTTTCGTTGATTTATAGGATAAATAAAATCTATATTCCCAAGACCACTTATTTTAAACCAATAATATTTGCCATTTCTGAACTAACCACTCATATTATCACCGACTTATATATTTGATAAAACATCCTTAATAATCACGATTGCCTCTCTTAGTTGCTTTTCATTAATCACAAGTGGCGGGGTAAAACGAATATTGTAGTCGTGGGTGGGTTTTGCCAATATGCCTTTATCTTTTAGCTCAAGACATAAATCCCATGCACTTTTAGGTGCACTAGCATCAATTTCAATGGCATTTAATAACCCTTTTCCTCTAACTTCTTTGATATAAGGAGAATCAATAGTATTCATCTCTTTTCTAAAGAGCTGTCCTAGGGTCTCGCTGTTTGAAATAAGATTCTCTTCCTCTAGTATCTTTAGTGCTTCTATTGCAACCACTGCAGCAAGAGGATTTCCACCGTAAGTTGATCCATGTTCACCAGGCTGAATCGTTAACATCACTTCATCATCAGCCAATACACATGAAACTGGTAGCATTCCTCCTGAAATAGCTTTACCTAGCACTAATATGTCTGGTCGAACACCTTCATGATCGCATGCCAACATTTTACCTGTACGTCCTAGTCCTGTCTGCACCTCGTCAGCTACCAATAAACAATTATGCTTCTTGCAAAGAAGAGAAGCACTTTTTATGAAACCGTCGTCTGGAACATACACCCCTGCCTCAGCTTGAATTGGCTCAATAAGTAATCCTGCCACATGAGGGTCTTTCAATACATTCTCTAGTGCTTCCAGATCGTTATAAGGAATACGAATAAAGCCAGGTGTATATGGACCATATCCACCATAAGCAGATGGATCTGATGACATGGATACTATGGTAATGGTTCTTCCATGAAAGTTTCCATCGCAAACAACTATTTTAGCCTCATCTTGAGGAATACCTTTGACCTTATATGCCCACTTTCTTAATAATTTAAGAGCTGTTTCATCTGCTTCAGCACCACTGTTCATTGGCAGCATCTTGTCGTAACCGAATAGTTTTGCAGTATATTTCTCCCACTCTCCTAATTGATCATTATAATAAGCTCTAGAGGTCAGGGTGAGTTTTTGACACTGATCTTGCATGGTCTTCACTAGTCTAGGGTGGCAGTGACCTTGGTTAACAGCAGAATATGCTGCAAGGAAATCCATATATTGATTTCCTTCCACATCCCAAACATAGATGCCTTCTCCTTTGCTTAGGACTGCAGGAATGGGATGATAGTTGTGTGCACCATATTGATGTTCAAGATCCATGTAATAGTTCGAACTTCTTTTCATTGAATGTATAGATTAAAAATTTGAATAGCTTGTCTATAAATTTACATTTTTAAATATTTTCAACCTCAAAAACGGTAATGTTGTGTAGCATTTGATGTTGAGAAAAGTCAGACCTATGGTTTCATTGTAGAAACAGAAGTTTCACGCATGAATTTGCGATACATTGAACTAAGTTTGTGGTTAATTATTTCTTGGAAATTCAATTTATGAGGATATATGCGAGTGTATATCATTATATTGAAAATTAAATAAGAAAAAAGTGCCGTTGGGTTGTTATGTTTTTAATAGAGAATCGTCATGATAATGTATGAGACCTAAATCAACTATAATAACAGATAATCTGAGATTGCGATTGGTGCAATTTGCAAAAACATTTATGACAGACTATGCTCATGCAGAGGATGTGGTACAAGATGTTCAGTTAAAATTGCTGATTAGCAAGGGAACATTGGATCAGGTAGATAATATAGAGGCTTTTTTGTTTCGTATGGTTCGTAATCGATGTTTGGATCTAATTAAGGTCAAAAAGAACAAGTTTGCTGAGTTAGAGAATAATATGGATTGTGAAGATAGTGATTTGATGAACCTAATTGAAAACAGAGAGATGTCACAAGTTGCTGTATCATTAATGGAAGAGCTTCCTGAAAAGCAGCGAATGGTAATTTATTTGAATGATGTGGAGCAGATGACATCAGATGAGATTGCAGATATTCTCAATATGGATCCGAAAACAATTAGAGTGAACCTTTCGAGAGCAAGAAAACAGATTAGAGAACGATTAAGAAAAATATGTACATATGGTACCGTCTAGAATATACGACTTATTAGATAAATATTACGAGGGCACCAACAGCTCAGAAGAGCTGAGTGAGCTGGTGAAGTTCTTTGATGAGAATGAAGATATTCCTGTGGATCTGTTACCCGATAAGGTGATGATTCTAGGAATCATAGGAGTGAGAAAGAATAATGAACCTGAAATAGATCAGAAGCTAGAACAGCTCCAGATTAGCAAACAGAATGGGATTACCCTAAATTGGTTCAAGTGGGCAATTGCGGCGTCTATTCTTGTTGTAATGAGTGTTGTCGGGGTCAATGAGTTGTTGACAACAGCTCCTGAAGCTCAGCCTATTTATGGTTATTATAACGGCAAGCCCATTACCAATAAGCTAGTTGCAGCACAAAGATTTAATAGTACTTTAGATAAAATATCTCCCTCTTTTCAAAAGATGCATAATGAAGTAAAGAAAGTAGAAGAGATGTCAAAGTATAACGATGTAATTAATAAGATAAAGCCATGATAAAGAAGATCATTTTAATATTGACACTAATGATTTCATTGAACTCATACGGCCAAGAGAATGTGAGAAACTATTTGTCTAGCCTTTCAGGTAAAAGAGGATTTACAACGATAGAATTCACACCATTTATGTTCGAGATGATTCGTAACGCAGTGGAGCAGACTGAGGGTGAAGAGGATCTTTTCGATAATATTGATTCGATGCTATTAATCACAACAGATGATAATTCAATATTGAATATACTACAGCCTATATTGAAAAGAGATAAATATCAATTGATGATGCAGATGTATGATGAAGATGATTCACATATTATCTTTTACGGATTGATGAAAAACAAGAAGGTAACAGATTTTCTAATGATTATAGATGATAAAAACGACTTTTTGGTTTTAGAGCTACAATGTGATATGACTTTGAGGCAATTAAAGTCCGTAACCAAACAGATTTCGATTAAGGGAGTGAATAATTTTAAATAAGATATGATGAAAAATAAAATGATAGTCAGGTTCTTTCTTCTAATGTTGTTAGTTATTCCAGTGACAACATATGCCAAATCAGGCATCTCTATCTTTCAAGATAAATGTAGTAGTATTGATGGGATTAAAAGTTTCTCTTTTTCTGGGGGTTGGTTCGACTGTTCTAAATTTGTTTCTGATGTAGATATTTCGTCGATTGCTGAACAGACCGACAATGTTTCAGTAATGATATCTTCTGAAGACTCAGATAAAGTACTTAAAGTGTGGGGAAACATTAGACGTGACCTTAATTTTGAGAAGATGATGGTTGTCAATAGCGATGATGATGCAAATATCTCCTTCTGGGCAAAGATGAAAAGTCGTAATGAGATAGAAGAGATCGTTTTGATTGTTGCTGACAAGAAGTCCTTGGTGACGGTTGGTTTGGAAGGGAGTTACACGATGAAGCAAATTAAAGAATTGTCCAAAAATGCTAAAATGTCTGTAAAGTGATTGCTTATCCTTACAATCAGAATGAAATAAATTTAAAAGGGTACCACGCCATAGTAATTTGATGCTATGTGTTGGCACCCTTTGTTACATCAAGTGCTATCATCTTCTATCATTAATTAAGGAATCACTCTGCCTCCTAAAGAATATTGATACTATCTTCTCTAATTATTTTGACCAATAGATAATGCTCTGTATTTTTGTACATCTTATACTTTACCCTTAGATTCGGTATCGTAAGTGCGTTTCTGAATATAAATAACAAAATGCTCCCTCTCCATGAACAAGAAGAAGAGACCTCTCAAAAATGATATAATAGAGATAAAAGGTGCACGAGTACATAATCTAAAGAACTTGTCGGTAAATATTTCTAGGAATCAGTTTGTCGTTGTGACAGGCGTTTCTGGTTCCGGAAAGTCGTCTCTTGCATTTGATACATTATATGCAGAAGGACAGCGACGTTATGTGGAGAGTTTATCTTCTTATGCTCGTCAGTTTTTAGGTCGTATTGATAAACCTGAGGTGGATTATATCTATGGTATTCCTCCTGCAATTGCTATCGAGCAGAAAGTTAACATACAGAATAATAGATCCACAGTTGGTACTTCCACCGAAGTGTATGACTTCTTACGTATTCTATTTGCACGTTTGGGTAAAACATATTCTCCTACTTCTGGTGAAGAGGTGAAATGTTCAAATGTTGAGGACGTAGTTAACTTTATTGTTTCTTATCCTGAAGGAACAAAGATGATGTTATTGGCGGCTAAAAAAGTGAGAGAAGGTCGTACATTACTGGAAGAACTAGATAGCCTTCGTCAACAAGGATTCTCTAGAGTGAAAATAAACAACGAGCTGATCTCTTTATCAAGCCTTGATGATCAAAGTCCCTTCATGGAGGATTCTTTTGAGATTGTAGTCGATCGTTTGGCTGTTTCTCATGATGATGAGAGTCGATATCGCTATGCAGACTCTGTGCAAACCACATTCTTTGAAGGGGATGGAGATTGTGAGATCATAGTCATAAAGTCTAGAACAGCAGAAGAGCAATTCTCATTCTCTAATCGTTTTGAAAGAGATGGAATAAAATTCGATGTGCCTTCTCCTGAGATGTTTACATTCAATAGCCCTACAGGAGCTTGTGAAGTATGTGAAGGATATGGGAAAGTGTTGGGTATTGACCCTGATCTAGTAATTCCTAACAAGTCTCTTTCTGTATTTGAGGATGCCGTTGCCTGTTGGAGAGGAGAGAAAATGTCTGAATGGAAGAACCAGTTACTCTTAAATGCACATAAATTCGATTTTCCTGTACATCGTCCTTTTATTGATTTGACTGATGATCAAAAGAAGTTGTTATGGAGTGGAAATAAACATTTCAATGGAATTGACGACTTCTTCCGTATGGTGGAAGATCAAATATATAAAGTGCAGTATCGGGTTATGCTGTCCAGATATAGAGGTAAAACAACTTGTCCTTCGTGCAAAGGTTTTCGACTCAAAATAGAGAGTGCTTATGTTAAAGTTGGAGGTCTGAGTATTCAAGAGTTCTTGGATAAGCCTGTGTATGAGTTGATACCAATGTTTAAAGAGATCATTTTTAATGAATATGAAGTCAAAGTGGCCAAAAGAGTCATGGAAGAGATCTCTAAAAGATTAGAACTAATAGATAAAGTAGGGCTTGGGTATTTGACATTGAATCGACTATCATCCACCCTATCTGGAGGAGAGAGTCAGCGTCTAAATTTGGTGACCTCTTTAGGTAGTAGCTTGGTGGGGTCTTTATATATATTGGATGAGCCTTCCATTGGTCTTCATTCAAAAGACACGGAGAAGCTGATCGCAGTATTAACTGAACTACGGGATTTAGGTAATACCGTTTTGGTCGTGGAACACGATGAAGATATAATGCGAGCAGCCGATCAAATTATTGACATCGGTCCTCGTGCAGGGATGCATGGGGGAGAAGTAGTGTTTCAAGGAGATATGACACAACTTCTTGAAACAGGAAATACTTTGACATCAAAGTATCTTTCGGGTGATATGAAACTAGAAGTGCCTACATCACGACGTTCTGTGCGTAATTTTATTACAGTTCATGGAGCCAATGAAAACAACTTACAACATGTGACAGCAAAGTTCCCGCTCAATATGTTAACGGTGGTAACTGGTGTCAGTGGTTCAGGAAAAAGTACACTAGTTAAAAACACCCTTTGGCCATTTTTAGCTAAACATCTTGGGGGATATGGTAATCCTACTGGAGCTCATGATTTTGTCGATGGAGACCTCTCTGCAGTACAAGCAGTCGAATTTGTTGATCAAAACCCAATCGGGAAATCGAGTCGATCTAATGCGGTAACTTACCTGAAGATATATGATGATATTCGTGCCCTATTTGCTTCTCAAAAACAAGCAAAAGTAATGGGAATGAAAGCAAACTTTTTCTCGTTTAATAGTGAAGGAGGGCGTTGTGAACAATGTAACGGTGAGGGTGTAACCACCGTTCAGATGCAATTTATGGCTGATGTCCGACTTAATTGTGATCTTTGTAATGGAAAACGATTTAAGCCAGAAGTGTTAGACGTAAAATATCGCAAAAAGAGTATTTATGATATTTTATGCCTAACAGTTAATCAGGCAGTAGAACTCTTCTCAGAGGTTGATAGTCGTTATGAAAAAGCTATTGTAAAGAAACTTAGAACACTGCAAGATGTAGGATTAGGGTATATCCAGTTGGGACAGTCTAGTAGTACACTTTCCGGAGGAGAGAGTCAGCGTGTGAAACTTGCCTCTTTCTTAGCAAAAGAGAAATCGGTGCCAACGGTCTTTATTTTTGATGAGCCTACTACAGGGTTGCATTTTGATGATATCGCACTTCTAATGAAATCTTTACAGTCACTAATTGAAAGAGGGCATACCGTCATTATCATTGAGCATAATCTTGATGTAATCAAAACCGCAGACTGGATCATCGACTTAGGTCCTGGAGGAGGTAATCGAGGAGGAAATATTATTTTCGAAGGAACTCCTGAGGAACTTGTTCTCTGTCACGAAAGTATCACTGCTCCCTATTTAAAAGAGAAGCTTTAACGACCATTGATTTCTTTGAGAAAGTAATATATGCAACCAGATACAACGGTAACCATCAATAAAGAGTTAGAATATGCCAAGGACTTTGTTTCAAAGTCTTCTTGGCATATATTTCTTACCGGTAAGGCAGGGACAGGGAAAACAACTTTCCTTAGATCTTTACCAAAGATCACAAAGAAAAAAACAATTGTGGTGGCACCTACTGGTATCGCAGCTATTAATGCAGGTGGACAAACCATTCATTCCATTTTCCAGATTCCTTTTGGACCTCTATTGACAAAAAAAGCTGGGGCCTTAAAGAGTAGTCTTACTGATCAAAAGATTCGTAAGAATAAGATCAAATTATTCCAAGCCATGGAGCTTTTAGTGATTGATGAGATCAGTATGGTTAGAGCCGATCTATTAGATGCCATCGACGAAATTTTACGAAAGTATCGTAAAAGTACAAAGCCATTTGGGGGTGTTCAACTTCTATTGATTGGAGATATTCAGCAGCTACCTCCGGTGATTACCAACGAAGACTGGGGAATATTAAAGAATTTCTATCCATCACTATTCTTTTTTAATAGTCACGCTTTCCGAAACTGTCGTTATATCCGTATTGAGCTAAAGAAGATATACCGCCAAGATGACCCTGTCTTTATCCAGATACTAAATGAAGTAAGAGATGGTTTCTTATCAGGTAATTCCAAAGTACTGCTAAACCAGCGGTATATGCCTGAATTTAACCCTGATAAAGAGCAAGGCTATATTAGATTGTCCACACATAATGCATCCGTAAAAGCAATTAATGATAAAAAGCTAGAGGAGATAAAGACAAAACTTTTTGTTTATAAAGCAGATATTGATGGAGAGTTCCCAAAACAAAACTATCCAACGGAACTATCCCTAGAACTAAAAGTTGGAGCACAGGTTATGTTTATTCGTAACGATAGTACGCCAGAGAAACGATTCTATAATGGGAAAATTGGAGAGATTACTTTCTTAAATGACAAGAAAGTTCATGTTCTATGTGAAGATCTAGAGGAGACTATTATTGTTCCAAAAGAGCAGTGGGAAGAGGTAAAGTATGGATTAAACAAAGAGACGGGTGCATTAGAAACAAAGATTGTTGGAGTGTTTACTCAATTCCCATTGAAACTTGCTTGGGCTATCACTATCCATAAGAGTCAAGGTTTAACCTTTTCACGTGCAATTATAGATACCAATAGGGCTTTTGATCATGGGCAAACCTATGTTGCCTTGAGTAGATGTCGTTCCCTTGAAGGGTTAGTATTAACCCAGCCATTTAATGAACATGCTGTCATTTGCGATGAAACCGTTCGGCTATTTCATAAGATATCGTCTGATGTAGAACCCGATGATGATCTTTTAGATACTGCACATAAAGAGTATCAAATATCTCTTTTGTGTGATATCTTTGGAACCGAACTGCTTAAGCAGCTTGTCTCTTCTGTTAGCCATCAACTTCAGTCTCAATCTCGATGGGAAGGTTCTCTTTATGATGTTATGGAGAGTATTTTTATGGAGATTTTAGAGCCTTTAGAAGCGGTGACTAGTCGATATGTAAATCAGTTGAGTGTCATGATATTTGCAAATAAAAAGGAAGATCTTGCAAAAAGACTTCAAGAGGGAGCAAGATATTATCAAAACCATCTGATAGATAAGTTTACAGACAAAATTTCCAATGCTATTTTCGAATCGGATAATACTGAACTGCGAGTCGAATGGGGAGAGCTGAACGAAGCATTTTATCGTGTTATTGAAGCTAAGAAGAGATGTTTTCAAGCACTAGGTAATCTTACTCCTGTAGCCAATCTAAAAGAGTTGATTGCAAAAACAGAAGGACGACTGATTGTTAAGCCTGTTCGTTTTCAACTAAAAGGGGTCGTATCTTCTAACCCTAAGTTATTCACCCTACTTAAACTGTGGCGTGAAGAGACCGCACAAACTCACGATTGTTCTGAGAGTGCCGTACTTCATTTCAATATGATGAAACATATTGCCGACCACGTTCCAGTTACCATGAGTCAGCTAAAAACACTTCCCGGTTTAGGAGTTGCTACTTTAGATAAATATGGTCGTGACCTGTTGAATATTTGCAGGAGATGGAAAGAAGACGAGAAGAAAGAAGATAACACACTAAAGCAGATCAATGATAACTTTGGTCTAAAGATAACCAAAGAGACCTTCGATCGTTTCAAAGATCTATAAAGGCTTATTTGATATTTGTGATCCGATCAAATTGATTTGGATTGATAATGCCTTTCTCCATAAAAAATTGATTAAACTCCACAAATGAGCCGTTAAAATAATCATTTACAATTCGCATCCCTATAAATTCCATATACTCTTCCCTACTCACAATTGGGAAATATTGATGGGAACGACCAAAAGCCCTATAACTCACAAATCCTTTGCGTTCCAAAATTCTGACAATAGTTGAAACAGTATTATAAGCTGGTTGGGGCATTTCATACATCTCCACCAACTGTTTTACAAATGCTTTATCCATATCCCATAGATATAGCATCACCTGCTCTTCTGCTCTTGTTAACTCTTTCATATTTGATTGTTTTATAACAAAAAGAGAGAAACCCATCAGTGGATTTCTCTCTTTTTGATTCACTGAATAACTCTCAATGATTATGCGTTATTTGGCTTATAACCTACCATTGCATACCATAGGATATATAGTTCACAAAGGATTACAATAACCCAAGTCATATCCCATCCACCAAGAACATCTGCGAAGATACCTTGCATCCATGGAAGCACAGCACCACCAGCAACACCGATCATCAATGCTCCTGATCCTTTTGATGTATATTTACCTAGTTTGTCTACAGCCAATGCGAAAATTGCTCCCCACATGATAGAGTGAACAAGACCTACTCCAACCAGTAACCATGGGTTTTTTAATACCATACTCAATACGATAAGAGTAGTTGCAACAATCGATGCTACTGCAAGTTGTACTTGACCAGAGATTTTAGCTAGGAATGATCCACATAGACGTCCTACCAACATTCCGAACCAGTAAAGAGAAGCCATCAATGCACCCTCTTTCATTACTTTTCCTAGGAAAGAAACGTCTCCAGTGAAACCACTATTTTCAGCGAAAAGAGTGATGTTTGCACCAATACAAACCTCAGCACCTACGTAGACAAAAATACCAATCACACCATACTTAAGGTGTTTGAAAGTCCAAACGCTTTTCCCATCATCTACAGAGTCCTGTTCTGACCCTTTAGAAGCGATATTTGGAAGGTGAAGCTTGCTTACAGTCAATGCAACCAATGCTACCGTTGCCATCAGTACAGCAAATGGTACATATAGTTGGTCTACGGTAGGGTTTGCTGTTCCTGCAAATACGATACCTGATACAAAGAATGGGGCTAGTGTCGTTCCGATTGAGTTCGATGCACCTCCAATGTTGATACGTGTTACAGAAGAAGTACCGTTCACGTCACAATTTACCAAATAAGGGTTAATTACAACTTGAAGAACTGCCAATGCACATCCTAGAAAGAATGAACCAATAAAGAAAATGATAAATGCATATGGAAGTGTCTCTCCTGCTCCAATAGACATAGTTCCTAAGAAACCATTTGAGAAAGCTGAAATCTCGAAAATACCTAATGCAAGAACCAACATTACCAATCCACGAATCAGTGTTGATTTGTATCCAAAGTTATCTACCCAACGAGACGAGATATTACCCATTACTGGATACCCCATAAAGAAGGCAAAAGTGATAAATGTGGTTAGTGTATTTTTTAGTGCTCCAACATTTGAAAGAAATGCACCCTTTAATGGAGCTTGGAACTGTTGGTTAACAACAGTTAGGAAACCTACAATGAAAAACAATGAAACCATAATAAGGAATGGCCCCATGTAGTTCGGCTTTTGTGTGTTTGAACTCGATGTCATGATTTTGTTTTATATTTACTTTATGCGTTATACTTTTCTTGAGTTTGGGGTTAATGAAGTTTTATTTCAGTTAGCCTATCCCAAAAATATTATAATAATTTAGTTTGTTTTCAACGAAGCAATGATAAATGTCTTAAATGTTAACTGTAGGTCTCTTGGGTGTTGATATACAGCGTGTTCTGTTGGCATGTTTTATAATAGGTTGTTTTCATTTGTTTTTGTGTTTTATTTATATAAAGCATCGTTTTGACATTGGATTTATTAACTGTAATTTTACTACACTTAAATCCTATATCAATATTATGTTTGAAGAGCAGCTAGAAGGCGTTGTGGAGCGAATTACATATCGAAACGAAGAGAACGGTTGGACGGTTTTAAAAGTCAAACCATCAGGATCACACCGCACCATATCGGTAGTGATGTACGGTGAGGACATTTTTGTCGGTAAGACGCTCGAATTCTTCGGTAAATGGATTCAACACAAATCCTATGGTAGACAGTTTGAAGCCAAAAGAGCGGTTGAGAAAGAGCCCGAGTCACTGGAAGCCCTTCAAAAGTATTTAGGATCGGGTCTTATAACAGGAGTAGGGCCTGCTATGGCACGTAAGATTGTGCAGTGTTTTGGAAAACAGACCCTTGAGATCTTCGAGAACGACATAGAACAACTCCTAGAAGTCCCAGGGATCTCTAAAAGTAAGTTGTCTAAAATCAAAAAAACATGGGAAACCCACAGTGCTACCCGTACGATGGTGCAATTTCTTCAGAAGAATGATATTCCGATAAGCTATGCAACCAAATTGATGGATCGTTATGGTGCTTCTGCTCCAAAAGTGGTAGAAGAAAACCCATACCGTCTCATCGAAGAAGTGCATGGGATCGGTTTTGCGCGTGCCGATGCTATCGCTCTAGCAACCGGCATAGAACCGCAAAGTCCGCAGCGTATAAGAGCAATGATTAGGTATATTCTATCTCGTTCAAAGGAGGATGGGAACTGCTATCTTCTATATCATCATGTGGAGGAGAAGCTGAAGCGTTTGGATGAGCGTGTATCGACAAAGGAGCTTGCAGAGGTTCTTCTGTCACTACAAAAGGAGGGAAGCATAAAGTCTCGTGACATCGATGGAGAGAGGGCTTACTACGATAACCTGCTGTATGAAGCGGAGAATATCGTGGGGGATAAAATCCATACTTTGATTGGTGAAGATTATTCTCCGTCTATCTCAAGACAGGTGATCTCATTTGAGAAGCTTGAAAAGAGTGAGGCATTCCCTCTATCAGATGAACAGCGAAGTGCGATTGCCAATATTGTAACTTGTCCAATATCCATACTAACAGGAGGTCCTGGATGTGGAAAGACAACCACATTAAAGCTATTGGTCAAACTACTTCAACAACGTCAATTAAAGGTGATGCTTGCAGCCCCTACAGGACGAGCAGCTCAACGAATGGGAGATGTGATTGGAGTGGAAGCCAAAACTATTCATCGACTACTGTCTTATAATGCGATTACCAACTCGTTTAGGTTTAATGAAAACGATCCATTGGATGTCGACTTCCTTATCATTGATGAAACTTCTATGTTAGACATTCAGCTATCTTCCCATCTAATGAATGCTATTGGTGAAGACACTCAGGTGTTGTTCATCGGAGATGTGGATCAGCTTCCGTCTGTAGGTGCTGGGAATGTGCTTCATGATATGATCGAAAGCGATAAAGTCCCCGTCTTTAGACTATCTTCAGTATTTCGCCAAGCTGCATCAAGTGCCATAATACGTTATGCCCATCAACTAAATGACGGAAAACTGCCCGAGATCCGTACTCCTTTTAGAGAGCCTCATCTTTGGAAACAGCAGGAGGATTGTATGTTCATCGATAGTGAAGTCGCCACCCAAGAACAGTCCGATTTTATTCGAAGGGTACGTAAGTATTTTGCCTATCAGATGCAAGAAGAGAATCATAGTGCGAACCCTATGGATTACGATGGTTACACTTGGGACGGGTTTGAAGTACCCGAAAAATTTAAACAGTCCAACCTAACAAGTGTGGCGCTAAGTGATTCTGAGAATCAGGGTCTTCGACACATATTGAAAAGAATATCTCCTTACTCATCCATTCACTATGGTTTAAATGCAGTAGATATGATTCTACGTTTGTATTGCACTACCATAGAACAATATTATGGGAAAGGAATGGAAGTCCAATTGCTAACCCCTATGACCAAAGGAATATTGGGAACGGAGAATCTGAACCAATGTATCCAACAAGAGGTAAATCCTTCTAAAGGCGAACATGAGATAGAGATGAAAGTAGGGAAATATATTTTAAGAGAAGGTGATAGAGTGATCCAAAAGCGTAACAACTACAACCTCGAAGTCTTTAATGGGGATATTGGACACATCAGTACTATTGAGCCACGAAAGAAAAAGATAGGAGTGCTTTTTAAAGATAAAAGTGGAGAGAAAGAGGTGGTCTATAGTGCTGATGATTTAGTGGATCTAGATCTTGCATATGCCATCACCATACATAAGTCTCAAGGGAGTGAATTTGACGCTGTGATTATACCATTGGCATACCAACATTTTACCATGTTAACACGGAACCTTGTTTATACTGGAATGACCAGAGGGAAAAAATTGGTTGTGTTTGTTGGTAACAGAGGGGCGTTACGTCGAGCTGTAAGTAACACCAAGCAAGTAGATCGACTAACCCATCTATCTAAGTTAATACAGCAATAGTCTCGAGAGTATATGACAAAAAAATAGGGCAACCCAAATGAATGTGTGTGCCCTATCGTGAATCGATCGATCTAGTGTTGTGTTGTTGCGAATAGATAAATAACTGTCAGAAGTTATTTAATTAGAACGATTGATTTTTTCTTTGTTCTGTATGTAGTTTTCGAGCCAATACTTGCTCTCTTTCTAATGCACGTTTTCTATGAATTTCAAACTCTTCTTGCGTATCATTTAACTTCTCTTGTGTTCTGTTGGTTAATATATGAGCACGCTTGAATAGAAGGAAGCAGATGATAGATAAGATAATCAAAACAACGATGATACTCCAAAGAATAGTTTGATAAGTAGATTTTTCTACTAATATTCCAAGGATACTCAAGCTGTCTTTCTCATTGGTTACCGATTCAAGATTTTGCTTGGTCTGTGTCAAATCATTATTTAAGTTTTCAACTTCAGACTTTAACTTGATAGTTTCTGCATTTGCTTCTTGCCATAGAGAAGTTTTTGCATTTAATGAATCTTTTATGTTTTTACGAAGACCTTGATACCAAGTGATTTTAACCACTTTGTATTCTTGATACTTTGTAGATCTATTATATATCAAATCAAACTGTTCGTCAATAGTTTTATCCTTTAAGGTAAACTTTGGACGAGGTTTCTTCACCACTCTTTTTGCTTGAGTTGTTGACGTATTAGTGGTCGTGGTCGCAGTTGTGTTATCTTGTGCAAACAAAGTAGAAGACACAAACAGAGCTATTAACAACATGCATGATCTTAATAATCGCATTCCTATATATCTTTTTATTAATAATTCACCTAATATTGAGATGTTTTTTTGTGGTAAAGGTGAGGATGAGCCACAAATATAGTAAAAAAGGATTAGTTGTAAAACATATTCAAAAGAACCATAACAATTCCAAGAAGGGCATAGATTCCTCCCATAAAATAGGATAACGCTTTTTCATTTAAATTACTCATCTTCTTTGCACTAATAGTTCCCACTACTGTTGCTACAACAGCAACTATAATGCCATCTCGGAAATTAACATTCCCATAATATAGGTGTCCTGCAACGCCCGCACTTGCAGTTAGGGCCATCATAAGAATAGAGGTGCCTAACGCATCGTGTAGTGAGAAACCATAAATAAGTATCAGAATTAATAGTAGGTTCGTTCCGCCGCCTGCTCCCATAAATCCGGTCATAAATCCACTAGCACCAGCTAGGACAAAGCAGATAGTTGATTTGGCCATCGGATGTCTAAGATAACATGGTAGAGATGATGAATTTCTGCCATCGATCTTCTGTTTTGCTCCAGTTCGAAAAATAATGATAGCCAATACGATCATAAAACCCCCGAACGATGACCCAAGTCCGCGCTCTGGTACCATATCAGAAAAATATGATCCAATAGGAGCCATAAGAACGGTTCCTAGTAATACAGCAAGACACTCTTTGAGTTTGATATGTCCCCTCTTAGAATAGGTTAAAGAGATGAAAAGAGGTGCGACAACATCTACAACTAAGCTCGTACCAATAGCTTGATGGATGGAGAAATTCAACAATATGCTTAATAGAGGAACCACTACCATTACACTAGAGGCTCCAGTGATACCTGTTACGATTCCAGCAATTGTTCCAATAAGGATGAGTAGTAGTTGGTCCATAAATTAAAATTGTCTGTTTCTATATTTGTGCTCACAAATATAAAATATTATTATGGATTCGACTACGAGCAGCCGTGCATTATAATGAAGATAGAGTAGAATTCGCATACTAGGGTGAATTTAATACCTTTTTTATTACTCGTTTCTAATTTTGACACTATTTTTGTAGTTAGTAAAAAAAGAGTCTCTATTGATTAGATCTCTTTAATCTGTTAATTGTAATAATGAGCTATGTTTGAGCGTATTAAAGAGAAAACGCTGCATGTGCAGCAATTGGCTTCGTTAGGATATCTCGTAAAATGGCTTCTATTGTCTTTATTGGTAGGATTATTGGCAGGGGCAGCGTCTGCTTTCTTCCTTAAATCATTACATTGGGCTACCGACTTCCGAAATGACCATATGATGATTATTTTTGGATTGCCTATAGGTGGACTGGTTATTGGTTTGATGTACTACTATTGGGGAGAAGGAGTGGTAAAAGGAAACAATCTATTATTGGAAGAGTTTCATAGCCCAAAGAAGATCATACAACTTCGAATGGCTCCTTTGGTCTTCATTGGAACTGTGATAACCCACCTCTTTGGAGGTTCAGCAGGACGAGAGGGGACAGCCGTACAAATGGGGGGAGCTATTGCTGATCAATTCACCAAATGGTTGAAATTAGATAAACGAGATAGGCGTATTCTTATCACTTGTGGCGTGGCAGCAGGTTTCGCTTCTGTTTTTGGTACTCCATTAGCAGGAGCCATATTCGCATTAGAAGTATTTACGATTGGTCGAATGCGTTACGACACGATCGTTCCTTCCTTCCTTTCTGCCGTATTTGCAGATTATGGATGTCGTATGTTTAATGTTCACCACACCCACTATGAGATTTTCAGCATCCCTAATTTAGAAGTGCAAAATTTCCTTTGGGTCGTTTTAGTAGGTGTTCTTTGTGGTTTGGCAGGAATGTTATTCTCTAAAGGAGTACACTTTTGGGGAGATCTTTTCAAGAAGATTAAATATGCTCCTTTTCGTCCTGTGGTAGGTGGAGTCGTTTTAGCCTTAATCATTTGGGCAATGAACTTCGATACCAAATACATAGGTCTTGGAGTTCCTACTATTGTAGATTCGTTCTCTCAACAGATGAATTGGTATGACTTCCTCTTGAAGATACTCTTTACCACCTTTACGCTGGGGGCTGGATTTAAAGGGGGAGAAGTAACCCCTCTATTCTTTGTCGGTGCTACTTTAGGTAGTGCGCTATCTATGTGGGTTCCACTACCCATATCATTGTTGGCTGGAGTTAGTTTTGTGGCCGTTTTCTCCGGTGCAACCAACACCCCGATAGCTTGTACAATGATGGGCATAGAGCTGTTTGGTGTTGAAGCAGCAGCTTATATTGCTGTAGCTTGTGTGATTGCCTATCTATTCTCAGGACATTCAAGCATCTATAGTGCACAGGTCATCGGTAGTCCTAAGCATTGGAAATTTGATGATGAAAAAGGGAAGACACTTTCTCAGATCGATGCAGAGAAGCATAAATAGATCTATTTATTAAACAAAAAAGGATGTTCGTTTTTATTATAGTGGACATCCTCTTTTGTTTAATGTTCTTTTACGAAATCGAATGAATCAGAATTCATACTTGGAATATATTCAGTAATATCGGTCTTCGCAAGTCTTGGAGTAAGTGAAACGAATATAAATATCTGAACCTGATTATGTCTCTGTTGAATCGATGAAATAATACACCGATTCAATAGTTTTTGTATCCATAAAAATTATCGCATCTATTTTAATAGGGTTATGTCTGAAGTGTTATTTCTTTTGCTTTTTATAGTCATAGATTACGCCTTCAACCATCCACTCAGCCAACAATTGTCTATTGCTTGGTTGTAGAAGACGTTTTTGATCTCTTGGGTTCTTAATATTTCCTAGTTCAATAAAAACTGTTGGAGGATCTGTTGTCGAGAGCATATGAAGATCTCGATGAACAACTTTACCATTATAACCACGTTGTGGTTGATATTGAGCATATTTCTGACGTATAATTTCTCGCATATTATAAGCCATATTCTTACCTTTTCTACTTCGTTTGAAGTAGTAGAAGAATAGATCTATTTGGGTGGTGATCAGATGTGCATCCACATGTAAAACCAATAATCTTTGGTATTTATACTGTTTGTTCTTTCGGTAAAGAGTATTAACAGCATTGGCACGTTGACGTAATCGTTTCTTCTGATTTAAAGGAATCTTTTTACTAGGATAACAAACTTCAGTGCAGTTGTTTTTAAGAAAACGATCGTCACGAATACCATCTTTAGGGTCACGAGTAATGATATATACTCGGGCACCATTACGGATAAGTTCTCGTCCAAGTCTAAGGGTCACATCATAGGCGTATTCATCCTCTGTAATCATCTTATTTTCGATCGTCTCAACTGCTCCAGGATCGGGGCCTCCATGACCACTAACCAGATAAAACACACACCCTTTTAGTTGTTCATTTCGAATATGCACTGTATCATAATTACTTCCAAAGATATTATATTTACGAATAGCAATGGGTGCTTTATTTACAATACCTTTTGACGTAGGTGTTGAATTGGAAGACTTTGTTGTTTTGACAAGAGGTAGCTTGTACTTTACTCCGACAAATACCTGTTCGTTCTTCCCAATATTCTTTTCATTGAGAGCAATAAAATTCTTTTTGTATTTGATTGGGTCAAGATGATTTCGTTCAAGAATTTTATATATACCATCTCCTTTTTTTGCAACAACATATTTATAGTTCGATTGCCCGGATGCAACAGAACTCACAAATATCAGAAGAGTCAATAGGAATAAGTTGGTGTATCGATTGATAATGTTCATTACGTTATGAAAGGATTTTAATGACATGCGCTGGTTGAAAATAATGATTTACGTCTCTGCTACTATAACCGTATGCAGTTAATATTGTTCAACCATGATGTGTTTAATGTATTAATCCATATCGTATTTGTGTGCATAAATTCGTGATCGTTTTTTATGAATAGTAAAACAGTGTCCCGAATATATAATTTTTATATTGGAAACTTATGTTTTGATTTTAGTTTTTGAGGTTGTTTTCTCTATACATTTTGGGACTCATATTATGTTGCTTTCGAAATGCTTTCGAAAAGTATTTAGGATCAGAGTATCCACACTCAAATGTGATTTGAGAAATACTCTTATCTGTGGTGATCAGTAGGTGTTCGGCTTTTTTTATTCTTTTACGTGTTAACAACTCATTTGGGCTTATCCCTGTCTCTACGATAGTCTTTTTATATAGTGACGAGTAGCTGATGTTAAGTTTTTGTGCAACTTCTTCCATCGATATCTGTCCTTGTTTCATCTCTTGGTTGATGATTAGCTCTAATTTGTGTGTAAAGCTATTGACATGATGATGGAAAAGAAAATCATGAGAACGGGTTGAGGTCTCTCTTTTCTTGGTAATATAGTTTTTGATTCTAAGTTTTAGCTCTTCTGGTTCAAATGGCTTTTGAATATAGTCATCTACTCCTAGTTTTAGGGCATCTAACCTCTCTTTCTTACTGTGGTTGGCAGTGATTAGTATGAATGGAATATCTTGTGTCTTGGGATTCTGTTTAATCAGAGTGAACAGTTCGGTGCCTGAGATACCTTCCATTTGTAAATCACTGACAATTAAGTTAAAATCTCTGGTTTGAATTTTTCCTAGTGCCTCTTGTCCATTGGTGGAGGTCTCTACGATGTAGCTTGATGAGAGGTATTCTGAAAGATATTGTCGCATTTCAGGATGATCTTCCACAATAAGGATAGATTTTTTGTTTGGCAAACATTTGCTGCTTTCATCCATTATAGAGGAACTGATCTCAGGAACCTGTGTTGTTTCAAATTGACTTAAACTGCTTTGTTTCTTATTTTGTGGAAATTGAAGAATGAATGTTGCACCTGCCTGTGATGGGGCAAGTTGAATTGACCCTTGGTGAAGATGCATTAGGTCTTTGCAAAGTGCTAGACCTATTCCAGTACCTCCTTTTTTAACTCCTTGATGACTCTGGTAGAACATATCAAAAATACGTTCTTGTTCTTCGCTCGGAACACCACATCCACTATCTTTGATGGTAATCTGTACTTTCTGTCCTTTGGTTTTGTAGGTTACCTCAATATGGATATTGCCATATACTGGTGTAAACTTAAACGCATTAGAGAGTATATTATACCAAACATGCTCCATCTTCTCTTTGTCGTATTCGAAGATTTTCTCGTGGGTAAGATAGTCCATGTTCAACTGTACATGTTTTTGCTTGGCTTGATCCGTAAAAGCATCCATAGTGTCCTTGAGATGACTCTCCAGATTATGTGGTGCTTTGTTTAGTGCTTCAAATTCAGACTGTCTCTCTTTGGTCGAGAGCATATTCTTTGCAATGGTTGATAATCTGGTGGCATTGTTTTTTATTCCATTTAACTGTTTCTGTATATGAGGGAAATTACCCAGCTGCGTCATCATCTCATCTATAGGAAGTATGATTAGCGTTAGAGGGGTTTGGATTTCATGAGACATTTTAGAAAAGAAGTCCATCTTCATAGAGAAGAATTTCTCTTTCTCATTATGTTTCCATGAGGCCAATTCTAATTTTTGATTCAACAGTCTCCACTTTGTCATAAAGTGTATAAAACCGAAGATAATTGCACCAGTTAAAATGATATATATTACAATAGCCCACCATCGATGCCACACCGGTTTGAGAATGGTAATCTGAATACTCTTTCTTTCAGATACTTTTCCCTCTTGATGTTTTTCAATAACCAAGTTATATTTTCCAGATGGGATATTGGTGTAGATTATCTCATCATGCGATGGGTTGTTTATCCATTCCTTATCAAAAGGAATTAATTTATATCTATAGTTCTCATCGAAATAACGTAATGTATTGTTGCTAGAGAAGGCAATACGTAGTGCATTCATATTATGAGGGATCATAAGCGATTCAATAGAGTTATACCCCAAGGCCACTTGTGTCGGAATTTGTTCGTCTGCTTCTTTGTTCCCAACCATCACTTGGTTGATAAGAATAGGAAAAGAACGACTTACCCCATCTCTGATATGAAGATTTTTAGGGTTTATTGCTGTGACGCCCTCTTGTCCTCCTAAATAGATAATTCCTTTGGCTGCATTACTACAACGCTGTGAGTAATGGGATAGTACTTCCGCATGCTGTTCGTCCCAATGAAAGTTTGTGCCACTTTTGAGATTATGTCTTATGATCCCATGGTTGGTTGCAAACCATAAGGCTGAATCTCCTTCTGCTTCAATAGATATTAAGCCGCTATTGGGACATGATGGTACGGATGTAATCGAATCCCTAAGATTACCTCCCCAGTGAAGCACTCCTTGGTTCCCTGTAGCAAAGTGAAAGGAGAAATTAGCATTTTTTATCCCATTGGCTAGGTTGATCTGTTGATCATCAACACCCTTCAGGTGGTGGGTTTTGAGTTTCTCTGCATCTCTAGGGTTTTCTAGGATAATAAGGTGTCGTGAAGAGCCGATCAAGAGATGGGCTTCGCGAGTCTCTTCAATAAAAATTAGAGGACTGTAATCATTTTGTAGTTCTTTTAGGCTATACGATGCGATGACGTTCTTTAGTGAGTCAATACAGTGAAGCCCTGAATTACTCCCAATCCAAATATTGCCTAAATGATCTCTAAACATACAACGGATATCTTTAACTGTAACCCCTCTTTTATCAGTCAATGCCACATTGTGATTGATGCCATCCTGATCAAGAAAACCTATACCGCTTTGGTAGGTGCCATACCATATATTTCCTTGGTTATCCTCGTTAATACTTTGTACGTAGTTACCATTAATTTTATTGGTCCTAGTATTGATCTGTTTGATTTTCCCTTGATCATTGCAATAGAGTCCATAGCCATCACTCCCAATCCACATACGATCTTTTTGGTCAATAAAGATACTCAGGGTGCGTGTAGGAGTCGATTGTCTTCTTCCATATAAATAGGCCATCCCTTTTAGAGGAGGAGTGTAGGTGCGTACATTGCCAAAATTGGTAACGACCCACATTACTGATGGTGTAACTTGTGAAAGTGTAACAATTGCATTACTACCTAAAGAGCGCTCATTAAATGCTTGGTGCGTCGATCGTGATAGAATTTTTCCATACGATGATAGTTCTATTAGCCCTGCACCATCCGATCCAACCCATATGTGTCCTCGATCATCTTTTAATAAAGACAGAATGATATTGCTGCCGATACGAAACTGATCGTTTTGACGATATTTATGATAACGATATAATCTTCCATTGTGATAATGAAATAGACCTTCAGTGTCGGTACCGATCCATAAGTCATCTTTTAAGTTGCCTTCTGTGATTTTTTTCCATCCTACATGATACCTTCTTAGTAGCGGACTCTGAGAGAATCGGTCTTCGTTTATGTTCATGCGAACCAATCTCTTTTTGCTTGTGATGCCCCATGCCGTACCTCTATTGGTTAGACAAAGATTTACTAAGTGACCTAAGTTTTTAGGAACGGAGTGGTACTTAATTTGTTCGGTATCGATGTGATAGGAGAGGACTTGTCCATTGGATAAACCAAACCACATTTGGTTCGAAATAATGCGAAATGTGGTAACCCTAGACTCCTGAATTTCTTTTGCGATAGCTGGAGTGAATGACTCTATAATATTGTCGTATAGTTTATAAAAACTACCTTTGTTGGTAACAAGAATAAGGTCTCCGTTACTTTTCTTTTGTATACTGACAATATTAGATCTCTGTGAGAGAAGGTTAAACTTCGTGGTGAAATTAATGATCCGTGTTCCATCATATCTTAACAGTCTATTCTTCTTGTAGACCCATGTGTATCCTTTAGGTCCTTGTACTATCCCTTTGGGAACCCCCCCGTATGATCGAACAATATCAATGTCTATGGATTGAAATTGAGGCGAAGACTGTCCAAGCATAGGGTACATGATAAGCTGTATCAAAAGAATAATGAAGACATTAATTCTATGCGGGGACCTACTCATCTTATTCAGTTGTTTAAATGGTTTAACCTATGGTTAAATATAGTGCTCTTTGAGGCCGATTCAAAATATTTATATCAGATACAGCATTTTCAAAGAAACGACCCCAACCAGAAAGGTATAAAAAAAGCATCTATTCCTATGGTGAAATAGATGCTTTCAATGGTAATATCTTGACAGAACTACTTTATCACCTTTGCATAAAGATCATAATCAGAAGCTTCTGTAATTTCAACCTCTACAAATTGCCCTATAGAAAGCTCTTTTTCACTTGAGATGAATACTTCCCCGTCAACATCTGGAGAGTCGAATTCTGTTCTCCCGATAAATAGATCTCCTTCTAATCGGTCAACCGCTACTTTCATGGTTTTACCAACCTTTGTTTCGTTGTGTAGTAGAGATATATTTTGTTGTAACTCCATAATCTTATCTACACGCTCTTGCTTGACCTCGTCTGGTATATTGTCTTCATAATTCTCTCCAGCATAGGTATTGTCCTCGTGTGAGTAAGCAAATACTCCTAGCCTCTCGAAACGTGCCGTCTCAACAAACTCACATAGTTCTTTGAAGTCCTCCTCTGTTTCTCCTGGGTGTCCCACCAAAAGAGTCGTACGAAGGTGAATACCTGGAACTTCTTTGCGAATACGAGCTAGAAGATCTAAGGTCTCTTGTTTGTTGATATTACGACGCATCAGCTTTAACATATGATCAGAAATATGTTGTAGTGCAATGTCTAAATATAACGAAACCTTTGACTCCTGTTGCATTACAGGAAGTAGATCGTATGGGAAGTTCGAAGGATAAGCGTAATGCAATTTAATCCACTCTATCCCTTCAATTTTTGCGAGCTGACGAACCAGCTCAGCTAGGCGTTGCTCTTTGTATAGGTCTAAACCGTAGAATGATAGGTCTTGTGCAATAACCAAAAGCTCTTTAACTCCTTTTTTGGCAAGAAGGGTTGCTTCGGTTACAATATCTTCGATCGGTCTTGATTTGTGTTTACCCGTGATATATGGAATGGCACAATAAGAACAGGTTCTGTTACACCCTTCTGAGATCTTTAGGAAAGCATAGTGTGAAGGTGTAGTAACATAGCGTTGGTTCTTTAGGCTCATTTTGTATTCGCCTTCCAAATCCTCCACCATCTTTTTTACTTGGAATTTGCCATAGAATCCGTCTACCTCTGGGATCTCAGCCATCAACTCATCTTTGTATCTTTCGGTCAAACAGCCAAACACAAAAATCTTAGATACTTCACCGCGTTTCTTTGCTTCTACAAAATCTAATACAGTATTGATCGACTCCTCTTTGGCATCTAGTATGAAACCACATGTATTAATCGCTACTATATCTGCATCTGTTTCGTTCGAATCTGTCACTACTTTATAACCATTCGCTTCAAGCTGTCCCATAAACAACTCTGAGTCAATTAGGTTTTTTGAACAACCTAATGTAACAATGTTAACCTTCTTATTCTTCATCAAAAACCAGATTTCCTTTTTTGTATAATCGGACAAAGAAAGATTTCTTTGTCCGATTATACAAATCTTAGGTAAGAATAAATTCTAAAATAAGATCTCCTCAAGTCAAAGAACTTTTTACTTTAGAAGATAGAGGAATGCTAGATGCTGCAAAATGTAAACCAAGTAATGCAATCATAGCATGCCTATGGCATTCGTATTTTAAAACCCTATTGAACTCTGCTTAATGTTTTATCTCATTGCGTGTCTATCCCTATAGATCCTCAAATAATGATGAGTCGATAGTGATACCATGATTTCGGAACATACAGGATTTAATATGGTCGTTGATCATTCCTGAAGCCTGCATCATGGAATAGATAATAGTTGGTCCAACAAATTTGAACCCTCTTTTCTTAAGGTCTTTTGAGATCTTTAGAGATAGTTCTGTTTGGGTAGGAATGTCATCGTGACTTTCAGGTGTAAAGTCAAATATTTTATAATCACTCCATTGCCACCAGTACTTCGCAAAAGAGCCAAACTCCTTTTGTATTTCGATAAAAGCCAATGCATTAGTATAAACACTCTCGATCTTTCTCCGATTGCGTATGATTTTGGGATTGTCAATATGTAGCAAGAAATGATCCATTCCCACTTCAACAATAGCTTCAGGTATGAAGTCTAAAAAAGCCTTTCTATATCCCTCTCTCTTCTTTAGGATAGTGATCCAACTCAATCCTGCTTGTGCTCCTTCTAAACATATCTTCTCAAACAGGTCAATATCATCAATTTTAGGAACTCCCCACTCCCTATCGTGATAGGCAATATAGTCAGAATCTTTTCCGCACCAACTGCATCGTTTGATCCTTTCGGATGTCATATTTTGCTTGTCTACAACCATAGTGAAAAACCATTTTGTTGATTAAAGATATGACTTTATCACGAGAATTAATAATGGGTGTTATTTTAGACTCTATACAATAGATGAAGACCATTTATGTATAGAGGTTTAAAATCATGATATATTTTAACAATAATATCATATATTTAACTACAATAAAATATGACTCAATTATGATATTTAAAACTGACAAACTGTATCAATTGATTAGCAAAAGATCTGAGAAAAATAGCCTTGATTTGGAAAAGATATATTCAGATGCAAGGTTTGGAGAAACAAAAGATGATCGAATAAATTTCTTTAGAAATAGTTGTGTAAAGGTATTCTTACTAAGCATTGTTTCTACTTGTTTAGCTGCTTGTGCAATATTCTTCTCTTCTGTAAGTGTAATGATGCAAATTTTATGTCTTCTGATCCCTCTCATTGGAGTAGTTGTTCTTTATAATGGAAAAGGGCTTATTCAAATAGGAGTAAAAAAATGGAGTAGTTATCCAGACTTGAGTTATGCTATGTTAATTGCAGTGATGGGTGTATTAGTTCCTTTTTTTACCAAAATACACCTGGTCTCTTATAGTACAGTAATTATTTTTTCTCTTGTCATGGCTGTAATTATTTGTGCAACGGCATTCTATTTCTTGAGATCAAACTTATTTTTAAATAATAATAAAACAAACTATTTAGCAGTTATCGGAATTGTTGTGTCAGGTTGTTTGTATAGTGTCGCATCGATCACTTCATTAAATAGTATATTAGATTTTAGTGCTGCTAAGAATTATAACGTAGCAGTTATTGGAAAAAATGAGCATAAAGGAGCTAAGAATAACCTATATAAAATAGAGCTTAGCAAATGGGGACCTATTGAGCAAACATCAGAAGTTGAAGTTTCGAAAATGAGATATGAGCAAATATCTGTTGGAGACTCTCTTTCCATAACATTAAAAGAAGGTGCATTTGGAATACCTTATTATGACTTAAACTAAAACAGTTGCGTCTAACTTTTCGACTCTATTTTACACTTACAAGTAATATTAGATGCAAGCTGATTTGACATGAAAGTTGGACTGCAAAGAACTTGTTTGTTATTCTTCTGATGATAGACAAGTTCTCTTGTTTCTAGGGGATCGAACGAGCTTTGTGTTAATGTTAATTTTTGTATATTGGGATCTTACTTTATAGCCTATCTTTTGTGTGGTAATCCATGAATAAGAATTATGTAGAGTAAAGGACAACAGGTCGACATATGAATATTTCCTTAAGATTCACTTAGGCAATGTTCGTATGTCAGTACAGAAGAGTGGAGAGAAGGTGATTGTAAAAGACCAAGTTGATTACTATCCCTTTGGTATGTCTCACTATGCAAACTTAAATAGCAATGGAGAAAAGAACCTATACCAATTATTCCATTGAATTAGGATAGGTTTCTTATTTGTATTTATTGTTTAGACAAAGCAAAAAATTGAAGCATAGCTTTCCCTACGTTGATATTTTTAAATGCAGTATAGACGATAAAGAGTATAAGAGCAATGCTTATTTGATGAAAGTATTGGTATCAATAAATATAATGGTAAGGAGGTACAAGAAGATACTGGTTGGTTAGACTATGGTTTTCGTTTTTACGATGCTGCTTTAGCACGCTGGCATGTGGTTGACCCACTTGCTGAAAGGCGCATAGAAAGGTCTCCTTATGTGTATTGTTTAAATAACCCAATACTTCGTTTCGACTCCAACGGCTTGACTGATTTTACATTTGATAAGAAAACTGGTGAAGTAAAACAGGTTGGTGAGAAAAATGATGAACCAGACAGAGTACTTAAAACTTATACTTCAGGTAAGAAAAAAGGACAAATAAAGTATAAGAAAAATGGAGAATCTAAGGTTGCTTTTGGTGGCGTAGAAAAAGGAATCTTATCAGATGGTCAAAACTGGATGACAGATGACCAGATAATCAGTGTTGGTGGAGAAGGTCAGCCAACCGTTAAAGGAGTTGAAGATTTTTCCCTAAAAATGTCTGAACATGTTGGCACTGATATTGGAGGAGCTTACTTTACAAAAGAGGGTTCTGAATCTACAACGCACATGACAATTGGAAAGTATAAGAATAACACTTTGAAACAAACAAAAGGTCATGGTCATATTGCAGGTATCAGAAGAGGATTAAAGCTTAAAGAATTAAAAGGTTTTTATCACACACATCCGAGTATGGGTATTAGTGAGGCTGATAGAACGAGAGCTTCGAAAGCTGATATTAATGCAAGAAATAATGCATTAAAACTTATGCCATTGATGAAGTTTTTCATTATTACCTCTCCTCTTCATTATGGTGTAGGCAATGAAAAAATTGATTACACTAACCATTAAATAAAATTTCCATTATGAGAGTATATGTAATTATATTGATGTTAGTGTCTTTTTTGACTTCAAATGCTCAGGATTTGACTCTAAAAGGTCGGATTATTTCTGAAGATTTAGAGGCAATACCAGAAGTTAAGATCACTAATAATAATGATGAATTACTAGGTGTAACTGATATTGAGGGACGGTTTAAAATTACTGTACCAGAAAAAGTTTTGAAACTCAATGTTCACTTTGTAGGAATGGAGCCAACAATAATCGAATTGACAGGTAGTTGTGACTTTTTGGAAATTGTTATGATGATTGAAACTATTTACGACTTAATGCCTCTCAAGAAGGTAGATAAGCTTCGGATGGAACGATTTAAGAAACTATCTAGATTACATAAAGATGCATTTGAGAAAGGTATATTTAAAACGGAGAGAGCTTGTTATATGCAACAGTTTATACCTTATTATAAGAAAAAATAAATGTGAGATTAAAATAAGAGCCTGGCATTATACAAGTTCTTTTTATATCATATTAGTACGTTTGAGGAGGAGGTCCCAGGTTCGAGAATGTATTCTGATAATCGTCAACTGCTGCAAGTCTGCGACTTGTGGTATTGAGAAGTAAAAACAATAACAAATAACCCACTTGCATGTAAAAATGTGAGTGGGTTTTTCTATAGAAGAGATATGTATTCTGTTCATTTTAAATAGATATACAAGATTAAAAGAACTTGTTTGCTATTCTCAGTTAACAGGCAAGTTCTTTTGGTTTTATATGGTGTGAATTAAGTCCATTTGTAGTGATAATCGTTGATGTTAATTTTTGTATATTGTGATGTCGCTTTATAGCCTATCTTTTGTGTAGTAACCCATTAAGAAGGATTCTGTAGAGTAAAAGACAACATGTCGACATATGAATATTTCCTTAAGGATCACTTAGGCAATGTTCGGATGTCAGTACAGAAGAGCGGAGAGATGGAGATATAATGGGAAGGAGGTACAAGAAGATACTGGTTGGTTAGACTATGGCGCGAGAATGTATGATGCGAGTCTTGCTCGTTGGCATGTGGTTGATAATAAAGCAGAGCTTGCTCCAAATTGGAGTCCATATCGTTATGGCTACAATAATCCAATTAAATATATAGATCCAGATGGTATGCTAGAGACTGTCATACCAACGAATGAAGAGGCCTTGGAAATGATTAAAATACCTTGACAGCTGAAGACGCCTCCCATGTCAGACTTGATAAGAATGGTAATATTGACAGAGCTATTATAAATGCACACTCAAGTGAGAGTGGTAATTATAAAAGTCTAAAAGAGTTAGTGAATTCTAGTCAAGTTGTTGAAGTTTCTACTAACGATCAATTTAGATTTATTGATGAGAATGGTAATCATGGAAAGACGTCTATGAAGCACCTTCCATATGATTCAAGATATTATAATCCAAAGGATTCTAATGGTGACACAATGAGTGGTACAACTACTGGAGAAGAAGGTTTTTTAGGTAAAACATTATTTCCAGACAGAGATGGTAAACAGAACTCTCCTAATGAAAATATAAAAGTTGTAATCCATAAAAAGTTGTCAGTTGCAGCTAAGGCTGAGATGTATAGTCATGAAATGAATGGTCACGCACTGCTTTATATAAAAAATGGTGGTAATCACATTGGAGCATCTCATCAGGTTTCAAAAGGACTTAAAGATAACAACATAAGATTGAAGAATATGATTATTAGACCTAAAAAAGAGACTATAAACAATATGAAAACAAAATGATAAAACGATATTTATTATATAATCTGCTTTTCTTTGTTAGCTTTATCGCTAAGGGGGAGGAGAACTGTAGTCGTATAGAACTATCTGAGATTGAATATTATGTTGGTGACATAAAATTCTTTGTTACTTCTGTTTGTATATATAATCGAAGTAATAATCAACTTCTTTTATGGCTAGATGATAGTAGTATCCTAGATTTAACTGTAGAACAACGCATACGGAATTATTTCTTTAAAGTGAAGGGAGATTTTAGTTTCTCACATATCATATATGATAATACAGGCAGTAAACTACACCCCGTGTTATTTATGAATTTTATTGTGAGAATTGAACCTAATAAGTTTTTTACATTCAAAATACTCAGTAAATCAACTTCAGCTAAAGAACAAATAATGAAGTATTTCACTGAACACCTTGTTTGTATCAAAGAGTGTACTGTTAATAAATATTTACAGGTTAAAACGCTTGAGAATTATATATTTAAGGAGAATTCATTCATTTTGCTTAATGAATCATTATTAAGGTAAATTGACTTCTATGATTTTAGAATAAACAACGTTGTACTTGTCGACTCTTATTCAATATCTTAATATTATAACCTATGGTAGGAAACAACATATGAATATTTCCTTAAGGATCACTTAGGCAATGTTCGGATGTCAGTACAGAAGAGTGGAGAGATGGAGATATAATGGGAAGGAGGTACAAGAAGATACTGGTTGGTTAGACTATGGCGCGAGGATGTATGATGCGAGTCTTGCTCGTTGGCATGTGGTTGATAATAAGGCAGAAACTTATTATGAGAAGACGCCTTACATGTATTCAATGAATAATCCTATTCGCTTTGTTGATCCTGATGGAAATGATGGTTGGGATATTGTATTAGGAGTAGGAGCAGCTTGGGCTGATAATCAGGCATTGGGTCTATCAAGGTATAGAGAATATACTTACCATAAAAATGCTTCTCACTATAATTTGGGGCAAGATATTGGAGATGTTCTTAGTACTATTACTGGTATAGTAGAAGGTATTACTGGTGGAGGTATGGCTGCTGGTGGAGTTGTTGTAACTGTTGGATCTGGTGGTACTGCCTCTGTCGCTTCTGTTCCCGCTACTGTTGCAGGAGTCGCTATTATGACTCATGCTGGTGCAGTAACTGGTACTGCCACAGCAAATTTAATGAATCAAAAAGGTCGAGCACCAGAAAAAGAAGTAAAAAAAGAAATCCCCAGAGAAAATCAGACTCCTACAAATTCACCTGAATCATTTGTAACAAAAGGAAAGGGCGCTGATAAAAGATTTATACATAAGAAAACGAAGAGTGTTTTTAAAAGTAATAAACAAAGTCATGGTGGTGAAAATTATAATGTTTGGAAGAATGAGAAGAGTTACAATAAGAGTAGAGAACGAGATTATTCAGTTTGGAAAGAATCGGGAAAATCAAGAGGAAGATAAATTATGAGAAAAATAGCAGGAGATAGATGTAGGTTTTTATTAGGTAAATTTGCTAACTTTTATGATATTCTAGAGCTTGAGCAAAAACCATGTGAATTAGGTTATGCATCTTATGCAGTATCCTGTTTTGATCATTGGTTGACAAGAGATGAATTTGAATCCGAGATGAAAAGAGCTGATGATGAATCATGTGTGATAAATAAAAATAGAATAGATTTTTTAAAAACTTTCTATCCTATATTATTGTATGATTCATTTGAGAATGAACTGTTTGAATCCGAGGATGAGTTGTTTGAATTCGAAGGATTTAATGAATATTCATGTTTTTTAGAAGATACCATTAATGGTAATCTAATGAAGACTCTAATATGTCCTGAAAGAGGTGTAATTATTCATACTTCCGGTGATTATACAGAGATTTTTCATTTCTTAGGACAAACAGATATTCGTATCTTTAAGGATAAAGTAAAAGAATATAATCTTAGTTCATTTAGTTATTAGTTCTCTATTGGTCGCAAGTCTGCGACTTGTGGTATTGAGAAGTAAAAACAATAACCCACTTGCATGTAAAAATGTGAGTGGGTTTTTCAATAGAAGAGATATGCGTTCTGATCATTTAAAATAGATATACAAGATTAAAAGAACTTGTTTGTTATTCTTCGGATGATAGGCGAGTTCTTTTGGTTTCTAGGGGATTGAACAAGGCTTTGCTAAAGTAAATCTTTGTATTGTCGTTTTTGTGTATGACATTGAACCAGACAACATAATAGGTCGACCATGCATGTTTGACTGATATAGGTTGCAGTGCATGAATGGAATAGCATAGGTTAATGCGGATTTTATTCTTGCCACAGCAGTTTACTAAAAGAGCTACAGTGTATAGCTTGGAGGAAAGTGTAAGAATAAAAAGGAGGAGTGCAACTTTGCCCCCAATCACATAACACGATATTGGGTGGTGTCAATGAATTGGTATAAGCGAATCGTTCTTGTATGAAGATTGAATATAAGTTTGGGGGATGATAAAAAAAGATCCATCTAGTGTTAGCTCTGGGTGAGAGCTATACAGGATGGATCTTTTGCTAATGTATGAGAGAGATTGATTATTTCTTCTCTTTTTTACACTTGCTACAGTGTTTTCCCTCTTTGTTTGCTGTCTTGCAACAATCTTTCTTCATCTTGTCGCATTTTTGACATTGTTCGCCTTTCATCTTACCCTCTTTACAGCACTCTTTTTTCTTTGCACACTCTTTGGTTTTTTTGTCTTTGCAGCACTCTTTCTTCATCGCCTCAGGGTGACACTTGGTGCATGTTTCTCCTTTTTCGGCAGCAGTTTTACAACACTCTTTGTCAATAGAGATCTCTGTTGTTTGACTTGTTTCGATGGAAGTTGTACTGTTCGCTGAAAGTGTTGTGGTGGCAAATGCCAATACTAGAAATACAAGTAATTGCTTCATACTAAGAATATTTTTAATCTATAATGTTGTTAATGCCTTATAAGACACCTAAAACTCTTTTTTGTTTTGGCGTTATGTATTTATTATACTCTTTTTTGTTATGTGGTGTAAATGAAGATATTGGGCTTATTTTAGATCTTCGGGTGTCTATTTTTATCTCTAGGTGAATTGATTATCTTTGATCAAAAGTTGAAATAGGTTTACTAGAAATTACCGTCTTACACGGTCGTTTCTCTATTATAATATTTCGTTTATGAATGGAAGGCTTATTCATGAAACTGGAATCAATATGCTAATGTTGTTTATCCAAATGCCATGGCATCATAAACCTCTAGACTCGAATAAGCGGTCCGGTTATCATTCTTTTGAGATAACTATTTATTTATGATTTGGGGTTAAAACGATAGTCTAGAAAGCTTTGTTCTTTCAGTAGACCAAAAGATACAAGTATTGTTTTTTTAAAGAACAATACTTGATGATGAGTATCTTTATCTCTATTTTGACTTTATTTAAGTAAACGTATCTTGGACATAAGAGGCCATGAATACACTCTGCTCTTGGATAAAGAAGATCGATATTTAATATCTCCTCTCTCTTTGACAGAGTTGGTATTGTAATTACAGTTAAAAGAACATATCAATGAAGATATTAGAAACACCCTTAAAGGATTTGGTGATTATTGAGCCTAACGTATACAAAGATGATCGAGGTTATTTCATGGAATCATACAAAGATAGTGCGCTCAAGCAGTATAGTGGAGATTTCCATATCATCCAGGAGAATGAATCTTTTTCAAAGAAAGGAGCTTTAAGAGGACTTCACTATCAAGCACCACCTTTTGCCCAAGCAAAACTAGTTCGATGCATCCAAGGGACCGTGTTAGATGTTTGTGTGGATATTCGCAAGAGTTCTCCTACCTATATGAAAAGTTTTAGTGTGCTTCTTTCAGAAGAGAACAAACATCAACTTTTCGTCCCTAAAGGCTTTGCACATGGGTTCATCACTTTGAGTCAAACGGCTCTTTTTTCATATAAAATTGATGCACCATACAACCCTTCTTCTGAAGGTGGGATACGATGGAATGACCCGATATTGGATATTGATTGGAAACTATCAAAGGATCAGTATATTATTTCAGATAAAGATCAAATGCTGCCATTGGTAACTGATTGGGTAAGTCCTTTTTAGTGTTGATATTTGTTTTATAATAGCCTCATCACAAGGATTAATATTCCTTGTGATGAGGCTTTTTTGTGTCCTCTTTGTTCACTTTTACGAATAATCCTAGACCTTTTTTTTGGGACGTTGAAAATTATTCCCAAAACAATCATTTGGGCTATTAGTCTAAGTAATAGACATTGTTTTGATTATACTAACCTCTATGTTTGTCAAATGATCTAATGCTCGAATACCAAAGTTTAGATATCGGTGGGACTCGTGGATATTGTTTCAAGAAGCAAGAAATAGTCTTATTTAAATAAGATTATATTATATAATGATCCTCATTAAGGTCAAAGTAATGTGATTATTGTATATCCGTGATTATAGAATTTTTTAGATAGACTGTTACATATTTTAGTTAGACCAGTTCTCTTCGGAGGACTGGTTTTTTTTTGTTTTATCATTTCCTATTGTGTTGATAATTAGCGACTAGGAGGATCAGTGTGACTAAGGTTACACATCTTTGGATTGATGTGAATTACTTTTGGAATGTACCTGAGCAGTATGGAGTAAACACTATTAAACAATAGAAGGGGGATAATTGTTAAATTTTATGAATTCATCTCTTCTGTTAAATACTGGTGTTTGTCTTCTAGTTTAGAGCAGTTGTTGGTGTATATAATTCGATACGTAAATTAATAACTGATATATGAAAAAAAGAGTGTACATATGGTTAATGTTGTGGTTTGCTCCCGTTGTTGGTGTGATCGCACAGCAAAATAGGACGTTATCCCTAGAGGAGGCTCTGTCGATCTCTTATGAGAAAAACAGTACTATCAGTATTGCATTTGAAGATTTAAATGCTGCCATTGCAGACTACAAAACAACCA
>JAONJW010000050.1 GCA_028377305.1 Prolixibacteraceae bacterium
TACGTTGTGGTAGGTGATGAATAAATGCCGATATATTTACATGATTAATAGGTCTTCCCTCTTCTGCTTTAATCTTCATTGCATCTTTCCTCGTTATAACTCGCTCTCTGCCGTCGCCAGGGCGGTGGTTATATACTCCAAGTTCGATTGCTTTAAGAAGTGTAGATTTTCCATTAAATCCTCCCCCTACAATCAAAGTAATCCCTTCGGGTATCCCCATACCCCAAACTTTACCAGCATTAGGAAGCGTCACACTTACCTCGAAAGATGATGGCGATACAAATGGCACAATATGTTCGTTATCGGAAGGTCGATCGTCTGCGCCACTCATTCTAGGAAGCATAGACTGATTTGCTACGAACGATACAAGGCCGAGGTTTTTAAGGTTGTCTCTTAGAAAATCGGCATCTTCGTTTATCTCTATATATTCCATCAGAAGGGTTTGGTCGATATTCTCATATAGGAGTGTCTCTTCTACGAGTATTGGAATCTCATCGAAAAATATAGCTAAAGCCTCTTGCGCTGCAATGCGACGTCCATATGCTGGGAGTCCTACCGTGAAACGTATTTCGATGTGTGTTTGATCTGCAACGACACTGCTTCTATCTAAGATCTCTTGGTGCGGTGAATCGATACTAATGCGTCCGCTCTTTCCGCTACCACGATGACCTTGAGTAAAGTGATAAATTGCTTTAGCGAATCTTCTTGTAATGAAATCACAAAACCCTACTCTACGGCTACGATTTAAGTCGAGATGTGAAGGGAACCCAAACTTTTTTCTATCGATACGAATAGTGAGGCGACTTGGCGATGCAAAAGGATCACTCTGTACATGGTCAATCGATAGCGTAAAGCCTTCGTGTTTGTACTGATATTTTCCTGCTATATTTTTATAAACCAAATATCCTTTTCCATCGATAGCGGTAAGTTCTTGGCGTAAATGATCGTCGTAATGCATGTTGTTGAATAACAATTTAAAGGATTCCTAATATTAGGATAGAAGCTCGAATGACTGTAATACTATCTGTTCTTAGGCTTTTTAGAGTATTTAAAGTATCGAAGCTTAGTCATCATCGGTACATAATTGGGGGCTTCGTGAATACCAGTATCAACCACATTAATCAGTCTTAGATTTTCGCAAGACCAAAGAGTTGGCAGTTCTGTAAGGTTTGGGTTTCCACTCAAAAGAAGCACTTCAAGTTTTGGACATGATGTGATAATCGGATCAATTTCTTTTATGTTGTTGTTTCTCAGTGATAATACTCTTATATTAGGAAGATTAGAGATCCAAATTGGTAGCTCTTCGATATTGTTATTATCAAGGATGAGTATCTGTACCTCTCGACGATTGGCATCGATTGGGAATTTCTTGTACCCTTGATAGCTGCCATCATAAACAATATATTTGCCACTATAGACACCACGCCCAGAAAGTGTTTTTACTTTTTGTTGACCAAAAGAGAGGGAGATCATCAAAAAGCAAAAGATGTTAAGTAAAATAGTTCTAGTCATACTATAGTTTTTTTATCTTCCCACTGTATAATAACAAAGGTAACATTTTTGTGAGTGAGAAACAACCAGACGATAACTAGGGGTTAAAAACGTTATGACTTATAAATTCAAATGTAGTCATATCTTATGAGATGCGAAACAACATTAATTTAACATGGAAGTAAGAAACATTTATTAATTTTGTCTGTAATTTTTGCAAATAACTCAGAAAAATAAAGATGAAAGTCGACGTTTTATTAGGTCTTCAGTGGGGAGACGAAGGAAAAGGAAAACTTGTTGACGTTTTAACACCGCAGTACGATGTTATCTCTCGTTTCCAAGGAGGTCCAAATGCAGGACATACTCTAGAGTTTAATAACATAAAGCATGTGCTTCATACGATTCCATCAGGTATCTTTAGAGAAAATAAGATCAATTTGATTGGTAATGGAGTGGTGATGGACCCGGTAATATTCAAGAAGGAAATTGAAGGGATTGAAAAGTTAGGAATAGATATTACTGACTCATTAATCATTTCTAAAAAGGCGCACCTTATTCTACCTTCACACCGTCTTTTAGACGCAGCATCAGAAGCTGCAAAGGGGAAAGCTAAAATCGGTTCTACGTTGAAAGGTATTGGTCCAACTTATAGAGATAAGATTGGTAGGGATGGTTTACGTGTTGGGGATATTCTTCACAATTTTGAAGAAAAATATCAGAAGCTTGTAAAGCAACATGTGGAGCTTTTAGAGAAGTTCTACCAATATGACTACAAAGAGACTCTGGAATCTTATGAGAAAGAGTGGATGCTTTCGATTGAAACTTTGCGTGAGTTTCAAATTGTAGATAGTGATCATATGCTTAACCGTATGATGAAAGAGGGTAAAAGTGTGATTGCAGAAGGAGCTCAAGGAACATTGTTGGATATTGATTTTGGTTCTTATCCATTCGTTACTTCATCTAATACAATTTCGGCAGGAGCTTGTACTGGTTTAGGTATCGCACCTAACAAGATTGGTAACGTTTATGGTATATTCAAGGCCTATTGTACCCGTGTCGGCATGGGTCCATTTCCAACAGAATTGTTTGACAATGATGGAAAAGAACTTCGTGATAAAGGGCATGAGTTTGGATCAACAACTGGACGTGAAAGACGTTGTGGTTGGCTAGATCTTGTCGCATTGAAATATGCTATAATGGTGAATGGTGCTACTGAGCTCATTATGATGAAAGCTGATGTGCTTGATGGTTTCGAACAGATCAAAGTTTGTACTAAATATGTGATCGATGGTGAAGAGACGATAGATTTTCCGTATGAGATTACTGAAGATTTAACTCCAGTATATGAGACGCTACCAGGATGGAAATGTGATTTGACAGGAGTTAACCAAAAAGAGGATCTTCCACAAGAATTACATGATTACGTGAAGTTTGTTGAGGATTATGTTGAAGTTCCTGTAACAATAGTTTCTGTTGGTCCAAATAGAGATCAAACAATTAGAATAAAGTAAGCGTAATTTATGCTTCCGAAATATTATTAAGAGCAACTATCTATAGTTGCTCTTTCTTTTTATCTTTACAGTTCATAGATAGAGTGAGTGAAGTTTGTCGTTCATTGACAATCTTGGGTGAATATGAAAAAAAGGTCTAAATCGGTATGTTAACTATTATAGGTTTATTAATTCCACTACTTATCATAGTCATAAGTAGTTATATTATTTGGAAAGGGACTGATCTTTTTGATGGTGCTGCTTCCTATTTGGGCCGCAATCTTTCACATGGAGTGAAAGGGGCAACAATAAATGCGATTGGAAGCTCGATGCCAGAATTTCTGTCGACTTTAATTTTCTTATTTTATCTCGATAGTAGTGAAGGTCTATCTGGAGGTATTGGAATCACTGCAGGTAGTGCGATATTTAATTTGTTGGTGATTCCAATCGCAATTATGGGGACCTTGAAGTTCCGTAGAATGGATAGTCATATTAAAATATCTCGTCGTGTGATTTTAAGGGATGGTGGAGCTTTATTGGCTATTAATATATTATTGATCTTAATTCTAAGGTCGCAAGCTATCTATTGGTATCATGGATTAATTTTATCTTGTAGCTATTTGTTGTATTTTCTGTTTATCTGGAATCAGATGAAGAAAGTGAAGGATAAACCGGAAGCTAAAAATGACCGTGAATATGAAATAAAAGCTCTTGGTAGTCTAAAGCAAAGTCTGTGTGATTTAGATCTAGTAACTCTTGTTTTCCCTTCAAGATATACTAATAAAAAATTGTCGATGGTCTATATAATTTATACAGTTCTTATTGTTTCAATAGGGACATGGCTTTTAGTTTATTCGATTGAACAGATAAGTGCTAGAGAGTATATGTTTTGGGGATACAAACTACATGGTATCGGGTTCCCTACAGTTTTTGTTTCTTTGATTTTAGGAGCTGCAGCATCTAGCGTTCCTGACACTCTCCTTAGTATTAAAGATGCATTGAAAGGAAATTACAAGGACGCAATATCAAACTGCATTGGTAGTAATATATTTGATATCTCTTTTGCTTTAGGGCTCCCAATATTAATATATACATTGATAAAGGGACATCCTATTGAATTAACTCCATTATTGAAGTCCCTCAATGTGAATTTGTGGATTATACTATTTATTGTGAACGTTATTACTATTGGTGGAATATTGATTCGTGGACGAATAGACAGAGAAGTGGGTGTGATGATGACAATAATTTATCTTGCTTTTATAACTTATGTTGTTGTGATTTCTCTAGGTGGGGAAATACCTTGTTTCGTCGTTTAAAACATTAATTTTATCAAATAAATTATTATGATTTAAAAAATGAGCCTTTATTTAATGTGTAGTAGAACAATCTAATTATATTATTGTTAATTTAGACTATTAGTTTTTATCTCGTTTACACAACAACTAAAAACGTAAAGATTAATCATTAATTATATTACAATACAACCTTCAATCGCTGAAGATTGTGGTAACAAAAATAATTACGCATGAAGAAGTTTATATCTTTTTTCGTCATGATGCTAACCATCAACATTACGTTGTTAGCACAAGCTCCTAAGGGCCATATTGAGTTCGAATCTTACGAACATAACTATGGGGTAATTAAAGAAGCAGACGGTAAAACAACTTACAGTTTTAAATTCAAAAATACTGGTAAGGCACCATTGATCATCCTAAATGCACAGCCTTCTTGTGGATGTACAACACCAGTGTGGAAAAGACGTCCAATCCCTCCTGGGGGTAGTGATTTAATTGCAGTAACTTTTGATCCCGCTAATAGACCAGGTGCCTTTACAAAATCCGTGAGGATTTTTTCTAATGCAGATAACAATAATATCATGTTGCGCATTATGGGTGAAGTCGTAGGTCGAGAACGAACTCCACAAGAGCTGTTTCCTCGAAAGGTTGGTTTAATTAATATGGCTACAAACTATATTGCTTTCACACGAGTATTGAATACAAAAACAGTCGAAAAGAGTTTGGAATTCTATAATTTTGGGGATAAGCATGTTGTACTCGGTCTTGCAAGAAAACCTTCGTTTATCACGGTTAAATTTGAACCAGCTAATGTGGCTCCAGGTCAAAAAGGGAAAGTAATTGTAAGATATGATGCAAGTAAGGCTAATATTTTTGGATATGATTCGCAGCGTATTTATCTGACAATGAATGGAAAAGAAGATTATAACTACTCGATTGGTGTTAGTGCTACTGTAGTTGAAGATTTCTCTAAACTTTCTGCATCAGAGAGAGCTAATGCGCCTTCGATTCGTTTAGATGATACACAGTTCAATTTTAATAAGATTAAGCAAGGAGAGAAAGCTGAACATGTCTTTGTGATAAAGAATAAAGGGAAATCAAATTTGTTGATTCATAAAGTTAAAGCATCATGTGGATGTACTGCAGTAACTCCAGATTCTAAGATGATTGCTCCGGGAACGTCAACAAAGATGAAAGTGGTTTTTGATTCTCATGGGAAACATGGACGTCAATACAAGACGGTTACAATTATCACTAACGATCCTAACCAACCGACCTCTATTATAAAAGTGATAGGTGAAGTAGTGTCGGAGTAGATATTATTAATATATCGGAAGAAAGAGGAAATCAATATTTTGATTTCCTCTTTCTTTTTGTTTTTACACGAGTTTTTACACGAGTTAATGAGTGTTTAATATCATTATCTCTTATTACTGTCTACAATGTTAGATAGTTCAATTTTTGATCTTTCTTTGGATAATAAATGTAAATAGGCTTGTTTTTTAATCCGAATGAATCATTTGGTACGGTAAAACGAATGATATTATCTCTTTTTTGAAACCTTAGTTTTCGTTATTCATTCTCATAAGTTATAGTTTTATTAAAAGATTTTTTAAGAAAAATTACACTTGAAAGTCGACTAGCATAAACGAAAAACTAAATACCAACAATTTATGAAATTTAAATCTAATACTCACCCCAGAGAGGCTATTGGACGTTGTATACGTCAGGATGCGTCTGTACAAAAACTTAAGCCCAGTTTTGACTTGTTAAGTTTAAATGTTAATAACTGGTGATGACTCGATAGAAAATTAAAGTCTGTGTGTTATTAATTTTTTTGTAGTTTACATACGTAGTGTGGAAGGGATCACTATCATGTCTAAAGCGACATCCTATGGTTAGAATGAAATTAGGGTTTCTCAAGGAAGCACGATCTTGTCAGGATTTTAAAAGTTGTAATCGTGTTCATAATCGATCATTGATAGAGCAGGTTTGCGATAAAATAATGATGAGATGTGAGAGAGTTGAGGAGGAAATTTTACATTTAATTGATCAAGAAAAAACCTCAGTTGATTTGTACAATAAGTACATTGAAGTCACGGATATTTTAGCCACAATTAGAAATGTGGGTTCTTTATTTGTTGGCGATGAAGATAATCATACTCCAAACCTTTACCTCTTGTGTCAACTTGTCAAAGAGCAGTTACTTGATTTATACGATATTCAATCTATTCGATTCCGTAATCCGCATATGATGCGCAATACTGTCTCTCAGGTTTCAGTCGAACGATATCTTACAATTGTTAACTACATCATTCATACTTGGCAAACTTCTTATCGATATACACAATTAGAGAAGGTTTCTTTTGAATCGCTTGATAAAAATGGGGCCTGGAGAATGGAGTTTAATTTTAACTACTCTTTTATCTCATCGGAGTTTATTTCTTTCATTTCTACACTGCGTAGTCAAAAAGATATAGCGTGTTACTTATTTAAGGACAATGCAAAATTAGTGTTATCACTTCTTGAGGCATCTAATGCAGGTATCAGCTTAAGAGCTGTAGATGATAAGCATGTTTGTTTTTATTTGACTTTTAATAATTTAAATGAAAATGTACATGTTGCCAAACGAAAGAGTATCTTCTCTTCAAGTCCATCAATCAAGAGGGTTGAGCGTACTCATCGTGCTCCTGTGTTATTGAATTTAGTCGATGATAAGACATTTGACCTAAGTTTTATTAAACATGATTGGACAAAATTAAGTGCTGTCGATATCGTTGTACTTCAGAAGTTCATCAAAGAGGTTTGTGATCATTTAGACCAACCAGATTTCAGCATCAAAGCATTATCTGATGCAATGGGGATTGGTCGAACCACTTTGTTTCATAAAATTAAGAAGATAACTGGTTTAACTCCTAATGATTTTATACTTCAAATGCGTTTAAGTAAAGCTCAAGATTTATTAAAACATGAGTATGATATGCAGGTGTCTGAAATAGCCTATAGTGTTGGGTTCTCTTCTCCGTGTTATTTCAGCCGTGCCTTTAAATCATATTGTGGAGTCTCTCCAAAAAAATTCAGAGATCAAAATAGTCTATAATACTGTGTCATGGAAATGATTTGGAAGGAGCAATTCGAGATGATAAGCATGTCTTGTGTGATTGCTATTTGATCTACAATACTGTTATTATGAACCTGTTTTTTTAGATGGATTAATCATAATATATCAATGTTTATTGACTGAACTATATGTAACATGTTTGAACAATAGTTCAATTTTATTGAATTATTGTTCAATAATTATAAATATCACAACTCTATATTTGATCATTGAGATATAGCCTATTAAGACAAACGATTGCATAACTTGTAGAGTGTTAATATATAATCGTGTATTTACAACTCTTTAGGAGTGTAGTATAAAGTGGGCATATGTGATGATTTAAACGAACAATATCTAACTATTCTTAGTATCTAAACAGACGCTTATGAACAATCTTAGAGCACAGATTCAAGGTGGTAAAAGGGGTATGCTATTACGCCTTTGTGCTTGGATCTTTCTAATTGGGGCATGTCCCCAGCTTTATGCCGCAGACAGTGGCGGAGCAAATGCAGTTCAACAGAGTACCTCTCGGACCATTAAAGGTGAGGTCAAAGATGGAGATGGTTATCCTATTCCAGGAGCTGCAGTAATGGTCAAAGGAACCACTTCTGGTACCGTGACTGATTTTGATGGAAATTTTACATTAAAGGTTAAGGGTGGCAACAGTTCAATTGTGATCTCATTTATGGGATATGATTCAAAAACAATTGAAGTAGGTACACAAAGTGTATTCAATGTTGTGCTTGAAAGCAGTAGTATCAATATTGGTGAGGTCGTAGCTGTTGGCTATGGAACCCAAAAGAAAGAGACGATGACTGGTGCGATATCCTCTGTGCAGACAGAAGCGTTAGTGCGTTCTCCTAATGCAAGTGTTGCAAACAGTTTGGCGGGTCAGATCACAGGTCTTTCCTCTATTCAAACTAGTGGACAGCCAGGTTTAGAGGATCCAACGATCTATATTCGTGGGGTTGGTACTCTTTCTGAAGGAGGATCAAAACCATTGATTTTAGTGGATGGGGTGGAGAATAGTTTTTTCCAAATGGACCCAAACGAAATTGAGTCTATTTCAGTTCTAAAAGATGCATCGGCAACTGCTGTATTTGGTGTGCGAGGAGCAAATGGTGTAATTCTTGTTACAACGCGAAGAGGTAAGGACGGTCCTGCTCAAATTACGATAAACTCGTCAGTTGGAATTCAGTCTCCTACTGCCTTATTAGATATGGCAGATAGTTACTCCTTTGCTCAAGCGTCGCGTAAGATGAATATTAGAGATGGATTAGCACCGTCAGATTATTCATTTTCTGATTATGATCTAGAGCGTTTCCGCTTAAAGGATGACCCTCTACTTTATCCAGATATTGACTGGAGAAAAGAGTTGATGAATAAGCAATCGCTTCAAACTCAGCATAATGTTAATGTTTCTGGTGGAACTAAAAAGGTTAAATATTTTACCTCATTAGGGTTCTTATATCAGGAAGGTCTTTTTAAGAAGCTTGAAGGACTTAAATATGATAATAACTTTGACTACACCCGTTTCAACTATCGTTCGAATGTAGATATCAATGTAACCAAAACAACACTACTTAAATTGGGTATTGGAGGTATTGTTGGTAATACTCAGTCGCCGAATGGTGTAAGTTGGCAACATCTTAACTATACTCAACCATTTAACTCTCCTGGAGTAATTGATGGTAGGTTATATATGATTGATCCGCAGAGATATCAAGGTATTCTGATGGATAATAATATTATGAAGAATTATTATGGTTCGGGGTATAAGAATGAGATTAAGAATACTATGAACTTAAATCTCGCGATATCTCAGAAACTAGATTTCATAACAAAAGGATTGAAGTTTGAGGTGAAAGGAGCCTACAACACCTCTTATAAACTACAAAAACTTGCTGAGGGTAAACAAGAGTACTCGGTAGTATATTATAAGTCAGAAGTGAATGGTTCGAATCTAGTTCGTGGGGATGATGGGTTTGATTACGAACATGCAAACATAATACAGGGAGAGAATACTCCTCTTTCTTATAAAAATAAGATTGAAAGCAGAACTCGTGATTGGTATTTTGAAACGAGTTTGCGTTACAATAGAACTTTCGGAAACCACTCTATTGGGGGGTTGGTACTTTATAATCAATCAAAAAAGTATTATCCTAAGTATTACACCAATACGCCAGCTGGATATGTTGGTCTAGTTGGTCGATTGACTTATGATTACAAGTCTAAGTATGTGGCTGAATTTAACGTGGGATATAATGGTTCAGAAAACTTTGCTCCAGGTAATAGATATGGTCTTTTCCCTGCATTATCGCTTGGATACGTGATTTCGGAAGAAGCTTTCATGAAGAATCAGAGTATAATAAGTTATATGAAAATTCGAGGATCTATTGGAATGGTTGGTAATGATAAGTTGCTAATTAACAATAACGCACAACGATTCCTGTATCTGCCAAATGCATATTCTCTTAATCAAGGGGCATATCATAAGACATTTAAATTGTATACTAATGGGTATAACTTTGGATCGAATAGTACATTTTGGAATAAAGGTGTCGCCGAAGGGAAGATTGGTAACCCCCTAGCATCATGGGAGACAGCACAAAAGACCAACTTTGGTTTAGATGTTAACTTTTTGAATAATAGATTAAAGTTTGTCGGAGAATTATTCTATGATGATCGAAAAGATATTTTAATTAACCGTGGAACAACTCCTTCTTTGGTAGGATATGGTGGCAATGTCCCTGCTGTAAATTTAGGACGTGTTAAGAATCAAGGATACGAGCTACAATTAGGGTGGAATGACAAAGTCGGAGATTTCAAATACAATGTAAGTGCAAACATATCTTACGCTAAGAACGAAGTCATTTTTAAGGATGAAATTGTTCCTGAAGGATATGAGTATATACAGACTACAGGACATGAAGTGGGTGCTGTTTTTGGTTATGAGTTTGATCGATTGTTTACTGAAAATGATTTCAATATCACAACTGCAGCTGACGGTACAAAAACTTATGCGTTGAAAGCCGAAATTCCGAATCATAAGAATGTGAAGATTAGACCTGGAGATGCAAAGTATAAGGATCTTAGTGGAAATGGGGAGATCGATCCATTAGATCAACACTATTTAGCTACGTCCAAACGTCCAGATTATACATTTGGGTTAAATATGGGATTCTCGTATAAAGGAATTTTCGCCTCTATGAACTGGACTGGTGTAACAGGACGAACCATGGTGTTGGATGGCCCATTTAGAGAGTTAGGATCCGAAAAGGGAAACAACCGTAATTATATGAAATATATTATTGATAATTCATGGCAAGAAGAGACGGCTGGTCAAGCAATGTTTCCTCGAATGGCTAATGGAACGTCTAGTAATAATAAATTCACATCGGATGTGTGGTTAAGAGATGGATCATACCTTAAATTGAAAAATGTAACATTAGGATATCGATTTGATGTAGATGCGATTGGCAAATTTGGACTAAAAGGATTAGAATTGAAGTTGACAGGATATAATTTGTTTACATTCTCAGAGTTTGATATCATGGATCCCGAGTCAGAACCAAATTATAATGATAAATATCCTGTGGTTAAGATTTTTAACTTGGGTGCTACACTTCGTTTCTAACAATGAAAAAGCTCATGAAAAAGATATATATTATTGCATTGGCATTATGCACATTGCTTACAACAAGCTGTGAGGATTTTAAACTAGGAGATAACTTTTTAGATAAGCCATCTGTAGGGGATCCGTCCTTAGAAGATGTTTTTCAAAATAAGTTAAATGCGGATCAAGCACTTGCAAGCTGTTATAGCACATTAAGAACAAGAATCATAGATGGTACTAGTTATAAGTATCAAGGAATTGACCAATTGACCGAAATTATGGCAGGGAAAAGACCATCTGCTTATAATGATGGTTCGATCAATTCGGCTTCGGATCCATCTTATGATATTCCATCAAAAGAGTTACGTGTACTTTGGACTTACATGGAAAATGTGGATCGTGTTCCAGATATGACTCCAGAAGAGAAAAATACACGTAAAGCAGAAGTAAAGCTACTTATTGCTTATCACTATCTTGAGATGCTTCGTTACTTTGGGGGAATGCCATTGATTGATCATGCTTATCTCCCATCTGAAGATTTCCATTTTAGCCGAATGACGGTCCAAGAGCATGCTGATTTTATCGTTAAGCTTTGTGATGAGGCAGCTAAGGTATTGCCTTGGAAAACAATTGATGATGATTTTGGTCATCTAACCGCTGCAACAGCGAAAGCAATGAAATTTAAAACGCTTTTGTTTATTGCGAGTCCATTATTAAATAGTGCAACGCCATATAAAGAGGGAGAAACTTCGACAAAGTTAATCACTTGGTTGGGAGATTATCAAGAGAGTCGTTGGCAAGATGCATTGGATGCTGGATTTGATTTTATGAAGACCAATGCTGAGAATGGAAGTTGGTATGGAGTAGTTCAACCAACAGAACAGACTTTCAATGGGTATAGAGAGGCTTATGCCAATGGTTACCTTAATCGTAATAATGGGGAAATTATTTTTCCTGTACAAAAGACTGCTCGTTGGCAGAAGAATATTCGTATTTTCTCAAATACACGTTTCGGAATGAATATGCCTTGTTTTGAACACGTTAATGAGTATGAATTTATTGATGGATCACAACCTAATTTTGATTATAACGCTACTGAGGCTGAATTGGATGCGGATGAGTATTTCCAAAATCCATATTTTAAGCCACATGCACCACTAGAAAAATATGCCAATTTAGAGTATACTCGTGATCCGCGTCTTTATGAAAATATTCTGGTAAATGAAGATCGTTGGCAAGGACGTCAAGCTCTAGTATATGATACAGGTACTGAGGGGCCTGGTGGAAAGGGAGGATTTAAAAGTGTTGCCTTGAATGGATTTGGAAACCGCAAGTGGACAAGGGATCATAAGAATGAAATCTTGAACCGTCCATTTTGTACTTCATATATCCGTATGCCTGAGATTTACTTAGGTATTGCAGAGTGTATGGTGGAGCTTAATAAGCTTGGACCTGATGCATTAGGACATGATGTTTATTACTATATAAACCAGACACGTACTCGTATTGGTCTTATTCCCGTTGCGGCAACAAATGTTACAGGAACCATGCCTGATCGTTTAATCTGTGATACGGATGATAAGTTGTTTAATATAATTTTCTATGAGCGTAAGATGGAATATGTGATGGAACAAGAGAGATTTCATGACATCAATCGTAGAATGCTTAAAGATGAATTAAAATTTAAGCGTCACTATATTAAAATAATACAGAACCCAGATAAATCTTTTAAAATTAAACTTAAACCATTTGTGCTGACTCAATTTGCATGGGCTGATAATTGGGACAATAAGTACTATCTACAACCACTTCCTTTTAGGGAGATTAATAAGGATTATGGTTTGTTGCAGAATCCTGGTTGGTAAAGTGTATACGTTAAAACGAATAGACATGAGAAAATATATATTATCGATACTCTTATCGATCATTTGTACCGTTACAGCGTTCGCTCAACAGATTAGTGGGGTGGTAATGGATAGCAATGGAGACCCGATCAAAGGCGTCAAAGTCTCTGTTGTGAGTGAGGCATCAACTAATGCTATTACTGATGCGCATGGGATCTTTATTTTAGACTCCACTGACCCATACATTGAGGTAAACTATGCAAATCGTATGGTGAAACGATTGTGGGCAAAAGAGAAGGATAATACAATTATTCTTGAAGCCAATGATCTGTTGATCGAAAATCAAGTAGAAGCACTTCTAGAAAAATCTAGTACTGCAGCAACCTCTACTGTTACCTATCAAGAGATGCACCGTAATGCATCTAATAATGTTGAATCCTTGTATCAAGGATATCTAACCGGTCTGTATAACAAGAATGTTCGTGGACAAGGTTCTGCTCTTCAGATTGTAGATGGTTTAGAAAGAACCATTGAGAATGTGAATCCTGAAGATATTGAGTCTGTAACAGTACTAAAAGATGCTGCAGCATTGGCACTTTATGGTGTACGTGGAGCTAACGGAGCGATTGTTGTAACTACCAAGAGAGGTGCATATAATAGCTTTAATATAAAAGCTGATTATAAGCGAGGACATATTACTCTAATCAATAACCCTAAGATGTTAGATGCAGCGGGTTATGCAACGGCAGTAAATGAAGCTCTTTATTACGATAACTATTACGGTGTAGATCCTGCAAATATACCTGCAGGAGTCGATCCGATGTTTTCAAGATATTCTCAACAACAGGTCGACTACTATGCTAACGGTTCTGGTGATGGATATGATGCCGACCTTTATCCAAATGTAGATTGGGTTGGAGAAGGAACACGTGATTACGCCACAAATAATGTTTTGAATATTACATTTGATGGAGGAGGAAAAAATATCCGCTATTATACCAATATCAACTATCAAAATAATGATGGCGTATTGAATCCTACTTTTGCTGAGAGAAGTGGTATTTACAATACTCAGATTAGAGATTATCAATTGAATGTACGCACAAACCTTGATATTGATATCACTAAAACGACTATGATTAAAGTGGATCTTAATGGACGATTGGTAGAAAAAAACAATCCAAATTTAGGATCTCGTAAGGTTAGTGGTAAGGATAAGAGATATGAAAACAAGGATGCTTTTGGATGGATGTTTGGAACACCTGCTAATGCTTTCCCTGTAAGAACAATATCAGACCAATGGGGTGGAGATGAACTTTATAAGAGAAACCCTATTGCAATGATCTCTTCACGTGGTTACTTAGAGACTACGATGCGTATGTTGCGTTCAAACTTTGATATAGAACAAGATCTATCTATGTTGACAAAGGGGTTGAAAGCGACGGTAGGTATTGCTTATGACAATACTGGTATTTATAAAGAGTACGGTAGTCAGACTTATGCTTATGAGACAAATCAACTAGTTTTAAATTCAGAAACAGGATTGTTGGGTAAGCAGAGTAATATTATTGGAAAGGATGGTACTATGTCATTTGATTTATCAGGTCTTAAAAGCCAATATATTCGTTATGCATTTAAAGGAAATCTTGCTTGGAATCGCACTTTTGGACAACACAATATCAATACTGTGTTACAGTACAGAAGAGAGTCGTATAATCCAACTGGGGTATATACAACAAGAGAGAATACTGTTGGGGTAGTGAACTATAACTACGCAAACCGCTACTTCTTGGATATGTCATTAAACTACAGTGGGTCAAGCAAACTTCCTGTTGGAGGGAAATACAAAGTGTATCCAGCTGTTTCAGCTGCTTGGGCACCAATTATGGATGACTCTAAAACATTAGGTTATCTAAAAGTACGTGGATCTTATGGTCGTGTTGGTTATGATAATGTTTCTAAACTATATATGGACAAACAGTACTGGATCACTGGCACTGCGTATAATTTATATGGCGCTTATGCTAATATCAGTTCAGGAGGTGGATTGAAAGAAGGAACTATAGCAAATCCTAACTTTTCGATCGTCGACGATACAAAATACAACTTCGGTGTAGACGGGGTATTATTCCAAAACCTCTCATTTACCGCAGATGCTTTCTATACGCAAAGACGTGACTCTTTCGTTGATTCTCAAAATATTATTTCAGAGATTCTGGGAGTACAAGCTCCAATGGTGAATAAAGGCGCAATAGATTATAAGGGAATTGAGTTAGGATTGAATTTCCAAAAAAGTGGCAAAGATTTCTCTTACTACGTTGGTGCAAATACAACCTATCAATCTTCAGAAATCATTGAAAATGGAGAAAAATTTCCTGTAGAACCTTACCTCTCTCATAAAGGAAATCGTCTAGGTCAACATTATGGTCTAGAGAAATTAGGATTTTTTAATTCATGGGATGAGATCAACGATTCTTCTACTCCAAAGCATCTTTTCTCAGACGTGCGTCCTGGAGATATTCGTTACAAAGACCAGAATGGTGATGGTAAAGTAAACGAATTAGATGTTGTGAAAATTGGACAAACAGGTACACCACAAATCTATGGGGGTGTCTACCTTGGAATGGAGTATAAAGGTTTTGGATTCGATGTGATGTTCCGTTATGCTACCATGTTTGATGTTCATCAAAATAATGGACAGATCTATCAACCATTAAGAGGTAAAAATAACATCTCTGACTGGTACTACACTGATGGAAATGTTCGTTGGACAGAAGCAACAAAAGATCAAGCAAACTTACCACGTCTCTCTACATTAAATAACGACAACAACTATCGTAAGAGTACACAGTGGCTAGTGGATGGATCTTTTCTTAGACTTTCTAATGTAAAGGTCTACTACAATCTACCACAGAATTGGACAAAATCACTTCATATGGACGAACTTAAGGTTTATGTGGCTGGAAACGACCTTTACTCTTGGGATAATATCAAATACGAAGGGACTTCGCTTAGTGAGAGAAGAAGTATTTTCGCAGGTGTTGAGATTAAATTTTAAATGACATGAACATGAATAAGTGGAATAAGATAAAAGCTCTAGTGATTCTTTTTGCATGCTTCAATTTCGTGGCATGTGAAAGTTTCCTAGACATTGATGAATCTACAGGTAAGGATAAAGAGACTGCCTATAGCTATTTTAAGTCGTTGAATTCACTGACAGGATATGTGTATAGTGGATTAAATAGTGACTTTGGTGATGTAGGAGGAGCATTAAGAGAGTCTGCTACAGACAATGCGCTATATACAGACCCAAAAGGAAAGGCATACGATATCTATAACGATCTATGGTCTCCTACTAATCGTATTGATGATGTTTGGAAGAAGTACTATGGGTTTATACGTTCGGCTAACTCTTTTCTTGAAAATTTTAATTTAGAAAGAGTAGAACGTTTTAAGTATGCCGATGACTATGAGTCTATTTGGCTTCCTAAAGCCAAAATGTATCCTAATGAAGTAAGAATACTTCGCTCATACTACTATTTTGAATTGATTAAGAGATACGGAGAAGTACCTCTATTGACTCGTACTTATGGTATCGAAGAGGTGAATACAGTCAAGAAGAGCACTTTTGACGAAGTCGTTAAATTTATTGTTGATGAATGTAATGAAGTGTCACCATTGTTGCCTATATCACATGATTTGATTACTGATAATCCTGATGGGTTTTTTGGTGAGACTGGTCGTGTGACTAGAGGAACAGCTATGGCGCTTAAAGCTCGTACACTTCTTTATGCTGCAAGTAAACTACACAACCCATCAAACAATAAGGACAAATGGAGAGCTGCTGCAAAAGCATCTTTAGATTTGATCAACACAGGATGGTATAGCCTTCAAGGCGAAGCCGCTGATCCATTGTTTAATAAACTAGACAACCAAGTGTTGACTTCGAAGCAATTGATCTTTGAGCGACGTAATAGCAAATCGAATAGTTTCGAAAAGACAAATTTACCTTATAACCTAGAAGGGGTATCTTCTGGAGGTAAAAACGTTCCATCTCAGAACTTGGTAGATATTTATGAATTTAATGATGGAACTCCATTTAACTGGGCTAATGCTACTCATAAAGATCAACCTTATTTCGATGCAACAGGTAAGAAACTAAGAGATCCACGTCTTTATAGAAATGTTAAGTGTAATGGTTCAGATGTTTATTACAACAAGAAAAACTTCAAGTTGAATACCGTTGAGAATGGTACTCACTATACAACTCTATTAGGTCTGCTAAACAGTGGATATTACATGAATCGCTATATCGACAAGAATGTGAACCTAGTAACAGGAGTGACTCAAAGTTACAACCACCACTATGTACTTTTCCGCTATGCTGAGGTGTTGCTTAACTATGCTGAAGCAGCATACGAAGTATTTGGTTCTGCAACAGCCACAGATGGAGAGCTAACACTTTCTGCTTCCGATGCATTAAAGCAAGTGCGTGATGCCGCTGGAATGCCTATGCCAGCAGTTGTTGATCTTGCCTTTATTCGTGATGAACGTCGTAGAGAGCTTGCTTTTGAAGACCACAGGTTCTGGGATCTAAGACGTTGGATGATGGGAGAAAAAGTGAAAGAGATCTACGGAGTTAAGATTACTCAAGAAGGAGACAAAATAATTTATACTCCGGTGAAATTGCAAGATCGCATTTGGGATGATAAGATGTATCTATATCCGATCTCTCTAAATGAGAATGCAATTAATCCGAATTTGACACAAAATGAAGGGTGGTAGGATTTTATCCTGCATTGAAATATTAAAGACTAGAAGTTACTACTGTATTGCTATTATGCTCTTCATTTATTGTTAGCAAAGTAACTTCTAAGTCTTTAAACACACAAATTCAAAACGATTTATCGTTAGCATTAGAGAGAGTCTTCGGACTCTCTTTTTTTGTTTGAAATTACGACAAACACCCAAAGAACCTCTGTGAACAATCCGCTGTAACCCTTTGATATTTTCGATGCATAAGTGTATCGATTCTATGACGATCTGTTGCAATTCTTCGAAATATTCCGTTTCCAGGAGTAAATATTCTAAATCATTCCCTAAGTGTCTTCTTATTACCCCCTAAGAGATTCATTCTACCTCTACCCTGACTTAACACCGAATTAATCCGCCCTTAATCTGTCCCTAATCCGTCCCTAATCCGTCTATTAAGCATCCATTACTCATCATTTCCCCATGGTTCGTTCATCAATTTTGCGGAATCGATGGAGAAACCATGGAGGAGTCATGAAGAAACCATGGATAACATACGGATTAGGGACGGATTAGGGACAGATTAAGTCGGTGTTAAGTCGGTGTTAAGTCAGGGTAAAATGGTAGTGAAAGGTAGATGGGGTTAAGGGTAGTGTAAATTAAAACTGGTAATATAAATTAAACTCTGTCTGGGTTATTTTTAGAAGTGATTTTAAATATACTGTTTTTACACCGTCAGGTTCGGTGAAGGGAAGTTTAAATAAGGTCCCATTGCAGTGCTGCTTTACTAAGTATATTCGCCTGTTTACATGAGTATGTATATGATAGATGTGCTATTTAATTAATGATAGTGTGCGCCCGTTTGCATGAGTATGAGACATGGTCACATGATGTGTGGAAGTTTTAACTTCGACGTGTCTTTTTTTAGTGTTAGAAATAGGAATGCAAGGGATTTAATCGATCAGTGTGTGCACTATACTTTTGTGGTGAGAGTTTTTATTTTCGAGATTGATTCTGCTGCTTGTTGAGGTTACCTGTTTAAAAGGGAGAAATAAGTGTCAAAGGATGGTTCTCTTTTTAGATAGGTAACTGGTGTTTATTTGCAACCACAGGGTAATTTAGAAAGACAAAGAGAGTAATATCATTTTGTAATGAATATTTATTGTAGATATTTGTAGTATATAGAAGACATAGAACGTAACATTAAATCACCCATTATGATTAAAAAGAGTTTCGGGTTAGGTTGTTTATTGGCTCTTTCGTCTGTTGTTTTTGGACAGAAGCAAGGAGAGTTAACAAAAGCCGATATCCAAGAGATTAGAGCATCGTATAAGAAGGATAGTTATACGAAGGCCATGGAGAATGCTTTGTCGAGTAATGATGTAAAATCGATCGCATACAATAGAGATAATGCAGGTAAATTTGATCATCATTTTAAATATAAGGTAGACGTAAAAGGTATTACTGATCAAGAGAGCTCTGGGCGTTGTTGGTTGTTTACTAGTTTGAATGTATTTCGTCCGAAGGTTATGGATGCATATGATACCTCTTCTTTTGAGTTTTCTCAGGTGTATTTGTCTTTCTGGGATCTATTCGAGAAGTCTAATCTTTTCTTGAACAATATAATTGAGACGGCAAAAGATCCGATCACCGATCGTGAGGTACGTTGGTATTTTGATGAGGTGATTGGTGACGGTGGCGTTTGGAATTTGTTTGTTAATGTTGCACAAAAGTATGGCGCTGTTCCTAAGAGTGTGATGCCAGAGACGCACTCTAGTAATAATACACGATGGATGAACAAGCTCGTGATTCGTAAACTTCGTGAGGATGGTATTCGTTTAAGACAAGCTGCGGAGAACGGTGCGAAGAAGAAAGAGCTTTATGCACAGAAGAAGGGCATGATGAAAGATATTTACCGTATGTTGTGTTTGAACATGGGTGAACCAGTGAAAGAGTTTGAGTGGAGATTCAAGAAGAAAGATGGTTCATTGAGTGAATTGAAAACTTATACGCCACACTCTTTCTATGATGAGGTTATTGGTAAAGAGAGCTTGAGTGATTATGTAATGATCATGAACGATCCTACTCGTCCTTATTATAAGTTATATGAGATTAGCAACTATAGAAATACAGAAGAGGGAGTAAACTGGAAATATGTGAACCTTCCGAATGATGTGATCAAGAAGTTTGCAGTGGAGAGTATAAAAGACAATCAGGCAATGTATGCTTCTTGTGATGTGGGTAAGCAAATTGACTCTAAGCATGGTATCTTAGATACTAATAACTATGACTATGACTCAGTTTATGGGGTAGAATTTGGGATGAATAAGAAAGAGCGTATTTTCACTCGTGAAAGTGGTTCTTCTCATGCAATGACTCTAGTTGCTGTTGATGTGGATGCAAATGAGAATCCATTAAAATGGCAATTTGAGAATAGTTGGGGTGCCAATAGTGGACACAAAGGATATTTAGCGTTCTCTGATGATTGGTTTGATAACTATATGTTCCGTATTGTAATTAAGAAAAAATATTTGGACCAAAAGAGTTTGGATGTATTGAATAAGAAGCCAGTGGTGTTACCACCATGGGATTTCATGTATTAAACCATAGATGATTAATGTAGTAAAAAGCACTTTGTCCATATATGGACAAAGTGTTTTTTTTTGATTATTTCAAAACACTTTTAACCTTTCTATGTTATTAGGGGTGAATTGGATAAAGAAATTTCGATCAATTCTCGTTTTTCACTATCACATCTCGAATTCTTTATCCGTATAATTTCACCAGAGAGCCTTTTCCTACTAAGGCTCTCTTTTTTTTGCAATATATCAAATTATTTCAGATGGCTATATGGCTCAACTTTTTTATTTGGATAAAAAAAGACATTTTAGTTTGATAATAGAGTTTTACATTCTTATTTTTGCCGATCCATATGAATTATATGGTTTGTAATTAGTTATTTAGACTATTTGGGAGAGAAAGATGAATACAGGATATATAATGAACTACTCTGATAAGAGAGTAGCCTTCACTACACTGGGTTGTAAATTGAACTTCTCTGAGACTTCAACCATTGCTAGGTCTTTTAAAGAGTTGGGATTTAAACGTGTTGATTTCAAAGAATTAGCTGATGTGTATGTTATTAATACATGTTCTGTGACGGATGCTGCAGATAAGAAGAGTCGTCAACTGATAAAGCAGGCAGAAAAACAGAATCCAGCTGCATTTATTGTGGTAATTGGTTGTTATGCCCAATTGAAGCCAGATGAGATTATTAAGATCCCTGGTGTTGATTTGGTGTTGGGTGCCAATGATAAGTTTAACATTACCAGGTATCTAGAGACTCTTCAGAAACATGAGAAGGGAGTGACCTCTACTTGTCAGTTTAAAGATATCGAAACATTCAATCATGCCTACTCTTATGGAGATAGAACTCGAACATTCTTGAAAGTACAAGATGGGTGTAATTATTTCTGTAGTTATTGTACGATTCCATTAGCAAGAGGGAAAAGCCGTAATCCAAGTATCAAATCTTTGGTGGATGAAGCCAATGAGATTGCATCCAAAGGAACCAAAGAGATTATTCTTACAGGAGTTAATATTGGTGATTTCGGGCGTAGTACAGGAGAGACATTTTTAGATCTAATAAAAGCATTAGATGAAGTGAAAGGAATTGAACGAATTCGGATTTCATCTATTGAGCCCAACTTATTGACGGATGAGATTATAGAGTTTGCGTCTGTTTCAAATAAGATTGCACCACACTTTCATATTCCTCTACAAGCCGGTAACAATCAGGTGCTAGAGCTGATGAAGCGAAAATATAAGAGAGAAGTGTTTGAAGAGCGTGTTTTGAAGATTAAATCGTTGATGCCTCATGCCTTTATTGGAGTGGATGTGATCGCGGGGATGAGTGGAGAGACAAAGGAGTATTTCGAAGATGCTTTGAAGTTTATTACGAACCTACCTATATCTCAACTTCATGTATTTCCATATTCGGAGCGTTCAAATACTCAGGCTATTGGTATTGATGGGAAAGTTCCTGTTTCGGAGAGAAAAGAGAGAGCTAGGTATCTTCAGTCTATATCGGAACGTTTCTTGCGTATGTTTTATGAACAGAGCATAGGACAAATAACCAATGTGCTGTTTGAAGAGCAGAGAGATAAATCTAGCATGGTTGGTTGGAGTGATAATTATGTGAAAGTCGAAATGCCTTACGATGCAGAAAAAGTTAATAAAACTTTTTCAGTTCGACTTACAGGAACCAACGATAAAGGTAATATGAAAGCACAATTCATTGATTAGAATTTGGGTAACTATTTTTCTATCTAATGCCACTTCTGTTAATAGTATACGGAAGTGGCTTTTTTTCTATGGTAATGACATGGATTGATGGTTTAAACTGTGTGAGTAACAGATATATAAAATTCAAGAGTCTTGCTTTTTAGACTATTGCCGACACTGATTCTATTGTATTCTCACACCTGTAGTATCGTAATTTATAACATAATTGAAGATCAGGTCTTAAAATTAATACTCTACAATAATACTTTTCTAGGAATCTCTCTGTTTTGATGATATAACGACAAGTTGCTCCATATTTTGTTTCAATATTAAGCATTCATCTGTTGAGAAATGTTTTGTAAGTGTTTTCATAAAATCACTAAAATGAAAATACAAAAGGCATCGATATTTGTTGTAATATTGGTTACTATAGTTTATGTATAAACTGCGAATAATATCTCTCATCTTAGAGGTTTTATATAGTGGTATCTTCCTCGCGTTAGATTGTGTGATTTAGTTGTCGTGTATCGTTGTCTCAGATGTTTTTAAGTCTGACTTCTAGTTGTTCTCTTTGTTGGTTAGAGACTTCATCAAATTGGTGTATGGAAAGCTTCTACATAATTATATGCCATGAAACAAGAGAGAAAT
>JAONJW010000051.1 GCA_028377305.1 Prolixibacteraceae bacterium
GAAATTTTATGGTCTTTTGGTCGTGTTGGTGATATGCAAGTATCACCAAACGGAGAGCGCGTAGCTTATGGTATAAGCTACTACAGCGTTAAAAAAAACAAATCGACTCGAGACATTTATGTAAAGAATATTTCAGGTGACGTTCAACAACTTACACACACTCCAGAGAATGAGTTTGGGATTCAATGGCGTCCTGATGGAAAGAAAATAGGATATCTTTCGACAAAATCAGGATCAGTACAGATGTGGGAAATGGACCCAAATGGTTCAGCGAATACTCAAGTAACGAATATCGAAGGAGGTATACAAGGATTTAAGTATAGCCCTAACATGAAGAATATTCTTTTTGTTAAAGCAGTTAAATTGGATGCATCAGTGCAAGATCTTTATCCTGATCTACCTTTAGCCAATGCACGTCTTGAGACAGATATCATGTATCGTCACTGGGATCAATGGCATGATTTCACCTATAACCATATCTTTGTTGCTCCTTATACCACTGGAACCATAGGAATTGCAACAGATATTATGCCAAATGAGAGATATGATGCACCTCTAAAGCCTTTTGGAGGCATGGAAGAGATTAACTGGAATACCACCAGTGATGCTATCGCTTATACGAGCAAAAAAAGTGTAGGAAAAGCATATGCTGAGTCGACTAATTCAGACATCTATCTTTATAGCACCATTAACAAAACAACAAAGAATTTGACCGAAGGAATGTTGGGATATGACAAATGTCCAATATTCTCTCCTGATGGGAAATATATGGCTTGGAGTAGTATGGAGCGTGATGGATATGAGGCGGACAAGAATCGTCTTTTCATCATGAACCTAAAAAATGGCAAGAAAAAAGATTTGACAGGCCTATGGGATCAGTCAATCCATGGAGTTGTTTGGGCCTCAAATAGCAAATCACTATTTGGTATTTCGGATATTCAAGCAACGGATGAGATCTACGAAATCAGCATCAAGAAGAACAATATTCGCCGTGTAACCAATGGTATACATAACTATCAAGCGGTTCAAATTTCCAAAGATGCACTTGTCGCACAGAAAGTATCGATGTCTGCTCCTGCAGAATTATATAGTGTAAATATCGAAACAGGGCGTGATGTTGCCATTACGACTATAACGAAGCCTGTCATGGATAATATTAAGATGGGGAAAGTGGAGAAACGTTGGGTCAACACTACCGATGGTAAAAAAGAGTTGGTATGGCTAATCTACCCTCCACACTTCGATCCAAACAAGAAGTATCCCGCACTATTGTATTGTCAGGGAGGACCTCAGGGAACCGTTAGTCAATTTTGGTCTTATAGATGGAACTTTCAAATGATGGCAGCAAACGATTATATTGTGGTTGCACCTAATCGTCGTGGACTTCCTGGGTTTGGACAAAAATGGTGTGAGCAAATTTCTAAAGACTATGGAGGACAATGTATGGATGATTACATATCTGCAATCGACTCTATCGCAAAACTTCCTTATGTCGATGAAAATAAACTAGGGGCAGTAGGTGCAAGTTTTGGAGGCTACTCAGTATACTATCTTGCGGGACATAACCAGAATAACCGTTTTAAAGCATTTATCTCGCACTGTGGGATCTTTAACTTCGATCAGATGTACAGTACAACAGAAGAGATGTTCTTTGTAAATTGGGATATTGGTGGTGCATATTGGAATAAAGATAATGCTGCATCACAGAAGAGTTATAAGGAGTTCTCTCCTCATAAATTCGTAGATAATTGGAACTCACCGATTCTTGTTATTCATGGTGCAAAAGATTTCCGTATCCCCTATACACAAGGAATGGGAGCATTCAATACTGCTATCATGAAAGGTGTTCCTGCAGAATTCCTTTATTTCCCAGAAGAGAATCACTGGGTACTAAAACCACAAAATGGAATTCTTTGGCAAAGAGTATTCTTTAATTTCCTTGACACGAATTTAAAGAAATAAGCTGTTAACCATACATTATTATAAAAAAGGGAAGATTTAAAATCTTCCCTTTTTTATGCGATGACTATAATTCGTTTCCAAACCATAACATAATAATAGTCTACAATAACAAATAGTGACAACTTTATCACGATAGTTTTTGTTAAGTTTGTAAGCTATAAACAAGAAATAGATGAATCGAAACAACCATTTGGATCTTCAAAATATTCCGATTAATAAATTATTTTGGAAATATTTTATACCTGCTTTTACTAGCGTAGTAATCAATGCACTATACAATATTGTAGATAGAATTTTCATAGGTCATGGTGTAGGCGCTTATGCACTATCTGGGTTAAGTGCTGTATTTCCTATTATGATTATCATGATGGCTTTCGGAATGTTGGTTGGGATGGGAGCAGGAGTTCGGATCTCCATTAATATGGGGAAAGGTGATTTTGCTAGAGCCTCTAAAGTGTTGGGGAATGCACTCTCGTTGTTAATTATCCTGGCTGGTGTTGTTACGACGATTGGACTACTTATCAAACAACCTGTATTGGAACTATTCGGTGCTAGTGAACAGACAATAGACTATGCAAATGACTATTTAAATATTATTCTTTTTGGAGCAGTATTCAACATGGTTGGATTTGGCATGAATAATCTCATTCGTTCAGAAGGGAATGCTAAAATTGCAATGTACTCCATGCTTATTAGTGCTGGAACAAATATTATATTAGACCCTATCTTCATCTTTGGCTTTAACATGGGAGTTGAAGGAGCTGCTTATGCAACGATTATCTCTATGGCTGTACTATGTGTTTGGGTTCTATATCATTTTACGAAGAGTTCACATGCAGTGATTAAGCTTAAAAAAAGCGACATGTCTCTAAAAAGAGATATTGTATGGTATATCTTTACAATTGGATTTGCTCCCTTTTCTATGCAGGTTGCCGCCAGCATGGTACAAGGTATATTTAACACTCAGTTGATTACATATGGTGGAGATCTAGCAGTTGGTGCAATGGGAATCATCAATAGTGTGATCAATCTTATCGTCATGACAATTATAGCGATTAATATGGCATCCCAACCAATCATTGGATTTAATGTTGGAGCCAAAAGATATGATAAGGTAAAAGAGATTCTATTTTTAGGAATACGCTATGCTACCATTATCTCAGTAGTATGCTGGGCATTGGTACAGCTCTTTCCAGAGACCTTTGTCAAAGCATTTAACAACGATAGTCCTGAATTGATGGTACGTGCAACTCAAGGATTGCAAATTTTATTAATTATGCTTCCTGTTATTGGATTTCAGATTGTAGTATCAAATTATTTTCAATCTATTGGAAAAGCTCTGACTGCAACAATTATGTCACTAATGAGACAGGTGATATTACTTATTCCATTGTTAATGATCGTACCCAGACACTTCGAACTCTACGGGGTGTGGATTAGTGGCCCAATAAGCGATTTATTCTCCTTTTTCTTTGTTCTGATCCTCTTTATTCGAGAGATGAAGAAGTTGAATAAATGCATTAATAATGGACAATACCAATAGATTTACAACTCTAATACACTGAAAAGAGGATTGCTTAATTATACATAAGCAGTCCTCTTTTTATTGCTCTATTGTCTCGTCCTAATATAGCGTTACACAAAAAGAAGCGTTATGAATTCAGGAACCGTTAGTAAGTATGTAAAGCGCACACAAAAGGACTATTCAATGTCCTTTAAATTGCAGGTTGTTTCAGAAATAGAGCAAGGCTTGATCACTAAACATGAAGCAAAAAAGAGGTATGGTATTCAAGAGAATCAAACCATTAGTATATGGTTTGAAAAATTTGGCAACTTTGATTGGGACAGAAAATCCACATTAGTTATGCCAAAATCTAAAGACCAAAAGATTCTAGAGTTAGAACAAAAAGTAAAGCTTCTAGAAAAAAAAATGCGTTTCTTGAACATCAATCGGATCAGGCTTGTAAAAAGGTAATCATTTTTGATATGATAATTGATATCGCAGAAGAGGAGTTTAGTATTCCAATAAGAAAAGAACTCTCACCCGAGCAGTAGAACATTATAAATCAGAGCAAAAAGAGACGATAGTTTCTACCTGTAGACTACTCGGGGTAAGTAGACAGGTCTATTATCGACGTAAGTTATCTGAAAATACAAACAGGCAAATCGCAACCGCAGTAGTTATGATGGTTGCAAAGGTACGCATGTATATGCCAAAGATTGGTACTCTTAAGCTGTATCATATTTTACATGACCAGCTAAAAGAGCTGCATGTTGGTCGAGATAAATTATTTGACATCATAAAGGCTAATCATCTGGAGGTAAAATCCATTAGGAGTTATAAGACAACACCAAACTCCCATCACCGATTTAGAAAACACAAGAATTTAATCGTTGGTGTTAAAGCAACAAGTCCTGAACAAATATGGGTATCCGATATAACATATATTGGAAGTCGAGGACATCATAGTTATTTATCTTTGATTACGGATGCTTATTCAAGAAAGATTGTAGGTTATAACTTATCGGATAACTTAGGAGCAGAAGGAGTTATTAAAGCACTAAAAATGGCTATAAGAGGTCGTATATGTGAAAAGTTAGAACTTATACACCACTATGATAGAGGTATCCAGTACTGCTGTGATGCATATCAACAGATGCTTAAGAAGCATAATCTAACGGTGAGCATGACCGAGTCTTATGCCCCTTATGCAAATGCTATTGCTGAAAGAGTAAATGGAATCATAAAGAATGAGTTCGAACTTGAGAAATACGCACAGAATCGAAATGTACTAGAACGACTAGTTAAAAGCAGTATTAAAACTTACAATGAAATGAGACCACATCTATCATGCAATATGCAGACTCCGAAATCAATGCATCAAATAATAGGGGAAATCAAAGTAAGAGACAAAAAAGAAATAGCCCACAAGTTAGAACTTATAGGCTATTAGTTATATTTTATCTCTAAATAATCTGTAACGCTTATTTAGGACTAGTCAAACGGTATGTAATGTGATTACATCACCTCGATGGTTACCATCTTATGACCAGCCACAACGACCTCTTCAGGTTTGATATTTAATTCTGTTACCACTCCAGAAATAGGTGCAACAATCTCGTTCTGCATCTTCATTGCTTCCAAAGTTAGAATGATTTGCCCCGCCTCAACATTTTGTCCTTTAGCAACAAACACATCCACTATCTTTCCAGGAATTGGAGCAATTACTTCTTGCTCCTTCTCATCTTCATCACGAGCTAAGATCTCTTTTCTTCTCTTAGAAATCTCTGTGTCGATAACAAAATTATAGGTATTACCATTGACAAGAACGGTACACTTATTCTTTTGAATAGAAACAACCTGTGCTTTATGAACCACACCTTCAAGAGTTAACTCAATCTCTTCCTGAGATAGATCTGTAGCAATCTGAATCTCTTCTCCATTCATCGTTTTTAGCTCACCAAGCTCCTCGACGAATGTATATTCTTTTTCTCCACCAACATAGAACTTATTGGTCTTTCTTTTACGTGCTATCATGATTAAAGATTTTTTAAGTGTTTGCTCTGTAACCATGGAGAGCTTAGCTTTTGCTCTAAATCTCCACTCTCAATATCGCTTTTGTTATTCAAGTATAACTGCATTGCTACATAAGCTGCAACCATCTCTTCATGTGGTTTCTGATGGAACACTTGATCTATATCTTTTAATAAGAATGATGTAGTATATCTTCCTTCTATAAATGAAGGGGTATCTAATATCTTCTTGAAAAACCCAAGCGTTGTTTTAATCCCTTTAATATGAATATCTTCTAGAATTTCTCTAGAGGATGCCAATACAGCTTCACGACTCTCACCTGAAACAATCACCTTAGCTACCATCGAATCAAAATATGGAGGCACCACAATACCATTACGATATCCTGTATCCAAACGAAGAGCTGGATGCTCTGGAAAGTCATACTGTTCGATGATACCAAATGCAGGTGCAAAGTTAGACTGCACATCCTCAGCGTTTAGACGATACTCGATACATGCACCATTAATTTTGATATCCTCTTGTTTAAATGGAAGGGACTCATCTTGAGCTATACGAATCATCTGCTCAATAAGATCCACACCTGTGATTGACTCTGTTATTGGATGCTCCACTTGGATACGAGTGTTCATCTCAAGGAAGAAGAAGTTCTTTTGACTATCTACAAGAAACTCCACCGTACCAGCACTAAAATAGTTTGCATATTTTGCAATATTAACTGCAGCCTGGCCCATTCTTTGTCTTAACTCATCATTAAGAGCTGGAGATGGTGCTTCCTCAACAAGCTTTTGATGCTTACGTTGAATACTACACTCTCTTTCGAATAGATGAATTACATTTCCATGCTTATCTGCCAAAATCTGAAACTCGATATGATGAGGATCTTCCACATATTTCTCAATGAATACATCCGCATTATTGAAGATTCCCTCGGCCTCACGACGAGCCATTTTGAACATCATAATTAAATCGTCTGGAGTTTGAGCGACACGCATACCTTTACCTCCACCGCCAGCAACCGCTTTGATGATAACAGGATAACCAATATTGTCTGCTAATACTTTAGCATCTTCAATATTCTCAACAATATCTTTACTTCCTTCTAGGATAGGAACACCAGCAGCCTTAGCCATTTTACGTGCCACTCCTTTGTCACCCATATCCTCAATGGCTTGAGCTGAAGGTCCAATAAGAATTACACCTAAGCAATCACAAGCCTCAGCTAATTCACGACTCTCCGATAAGAAACCATAACCTGGGTGCACAGAAGTCACACCATTGTCCTTAGCAATCTGAGCTATCATACCAGGATTCATGAAGATATTCTCGTGGCTGTGGGCTGTAACATCCACCACGTGATCCATTTGCTGAAGATATACAGCATTTGGTTCATAATGGGTCATTAGACCATATACTTCGATTCCCATCTTCTTTGCTGTATTAGCAATACGAATGGCAATCTCTCCGCGATTGGCTATAAGTATAGATGATATTTTTTTCATACTAGTTGTTTGCTAATTAAAGTGGTATATTACCGTGTTTCTTAGAACTCTTCTCTTCAAATTTATTCTCTAGAAGAGCAAAAGCTTTGATCAGTTTATCACGCGTAGTCTCAGGTAGAATAACCTCATCAATATATCCTTTTTGATCTGCAATATATGGGTTTGCAACCTCTTCTTTGTATTTCAAGATCAATGAACGACGTGTCTCTTCTGGATCTTCTGACGCAGCAATCTCTTTTCTGTTAAGAATCTTCACAGCCCCTTCTGGTCCCATTACTGCAATCTCAGCAGTAGGCCATGCGAAGTTGAAGTCTCCTCCCATCTTTTTACTATTCATTACAATATATGCACCCCCATAAGCCTTACGTAAGATCACTGTAATCTTAGGCACTGATGCTTCAGCAAAAGCAAATAGTAATTTCGCACCATGCTTAATAATCGCTGCATGCTCTTGTTCAAGACCTGGCAAGAAACCTGGCACATCTTCTAACACTAAGATTGGGATATGAAATGCATCACAGAAACGAACAAAACGTGCTGCTTTGCGTGAAGAATCGATATCTAGAGTTCCTGCAAGATGCTTTGGTTGGTTTGCAACAATACCAATTACTTGGTTGTTTAGACGAGCCAAACCTGTTACAATACTTTGTGCATAACCCTCCGCTGTCTCAAAAAATGATCCTTTATCAACGAGTCTATTTACAATCTCAATAACATCGTAAGGTTTATTAGAGTCATCAGGAATGATCTTAGAGATATTCTCCATTCCTTCAGGTATGATATTCGTATTTTTAGAAACCGGAGGATGCTCAATATTATTTGCAGGTAAGTAACTAAGAAGTTTACGAACCCCTAAAATCGTATGCTCTTCATCATCGTAGATGAAATCAGCCACACCACTTTTCGTACTATGAACATCTGCCCCACCAAGTTTTTCACTTGTCGTATCCTCATTAAGGACCTCTTTCACCACATTAGGACCCGTAACAAACATATATGCAGTCTTACGTGTCATAAAGATAAAGTCAGTCAAAGCTGGTGAATAAACTGCTCCACCTGCTGCAGGACCTAGAATTACAGAAATTTGAGGGATCACACCAGATGACTTTACATTATTCATAAAGATACCAGCATATCCAGCCAAACTTGCAATACCTTCTTGGATACGTGCGCCACCTGAATCAATCAGTCCAATCACAGGATGTCCCATTCTTAAACCCAGATCTTGGACCTTTTGAATCTTTTCCGCATGAATAGTACCCAATGATCCACCTTGATAGTTAAAATCCTGAGCATACACAAGAACATCCCTATTGTTAATCTTTCCATAACCGCAAGTTACGCCATCACCAAGTGCCTTAGGATCGTTTCCTTCGTAGTTTAAAGGCAAAGCAAAAGCATCAATTTCAACAAATGAATCCTCGTCTAACAAAATATCAATACGCTCAACAGCAGTCAACTTACCTTTAGCATGTTGACGTTCGAAGTAGGTATCATCAAATTTTTCATTAAAACTCTGATCTCGGTCATTAAACCTCTTGTAATGTTTTCTATTATCCTTCATTTATTATATATATTTTTTCAGAGTGATGGTTTTATTAGTTAAACCGAATGTGGGGGGTATAAATCAGGACTATTTTGGGGTGTTATTCAATATATCCTTCGATTAAATATTCATTCTAATATGGGGGCAGATCTATGTTCTAACATTTTACTATTTCTACGATTAAAGATCTAGCTTAAAGTTAATAGTAATCTATTAAATAACCAAATAGCCATACCTTGCACGATTATACTGACAAATTGAATCATTTTTACAGGTAATAACAACGTCCAGTGGTTAATTTTTGTTAATCAAAACTGAACCTTATTCAACTCGAATACGTTAGAGGAATAAGACTTAACTGTAATTCAATAAATTACGGCATACAAATCCTTTATTTAAAAAATAGAACATTCGAGTTATATAATCAAAAAGTGATTAATTTTAATATATCATTTACTTTTAATGGGAATAATAACAAAATTAAAATTGTATGAAGAAGGTTAGAATAGCCATAATATGTATCATTTTCCTGATTACGGGGTACTTTGTCGGTCCACGTCCGAAATTATATGAACTCACGACTACATTTCCAGAGATTGATAAAAAAGGAGCAGATCTTGATAAATGGTTAATTGAACGTGAAAAGCAATATAACACCAGAGAGGACAATCAAGCCCGTATCTTTTGGAACAATAAAGAGACCAAAGAAGATACTGAATATGTACTCCTATATTTACATGGATTCTCCGCCTCATGGTATGAAGGTGCACCAATTAATAATAACATCACAAACATGATGAAAGCTAATGCATATTATGCTAGACTTCACGATCATGGTCTTAACAAGAAGAATGCACTTCTAGATATGACGCCAGACAAGCTATATGATTCTGCAAAAGAGGCTTTAGCAATTGCCCATCAACTAGGAAATAAAGTAATTATCATGAGCACCTCTACTGGCGGTACACTTTCTCTTAAACTAGCAGCAGATTTTCCAAATCTAGTAGATGGTCTAATTCTCTATTCTCCGAATATTGTCATCAAACAACTTGAAGCAAAACTACTCTCCAAGCCATGGGGGTTAGACATTGCACGTTTGGCAATGGGGGGTAATTTTCGTATATTTCACGATACCGGGAAGGTGGCTCAATACTGGTACCAAAAATATCGTGTAGAGAGTATGGTATACCTACAACAGCTTTTAGATCTTACCATGAACGAAGAGACTTTCTCAAAAGTCACTTGTCCAACCTTTATTGGGGCCTACTATAAAGATGATAAACACGAAGACAAGACCGTAAGTGTCAAAGCAATCAAAGAGGTATACCCTTTATTAGGAGCACAACACAAAGAGCTCGTACTATTTCCCAATGCCGGCACACACGTGATAGCCAACGGACTACAATCTAAAAGTTGGAAAAGAGTAGAACGAAAGACAAAGACATTCATGAATAAATATATCTTAAGATAGGATATACAAACACATAAAGGTCTAGTAATACAACTTATTACTAGACCTTCACACCTATAAAAACAATTATATCTCTCCTACCTCTTCTCTTTCCGGCGCAACGATTTACGAACTTTCTCAAGAATCTCTTTCTTTGAGATCTTCTCACCGATATTACGTTTGATCTCTTCCTTTTTATCATATGCCTCAAAATTAAAGATATCTTTAGGACTCTTAGGTCTCAAGCTATCTTCCCATCTAAAGAGAGGCAACTTAAGGTCTTGGGTTGAGAAATCCGAAGGAGGGAAAAAATTCATCTTAGGTTGAGTTATAAACGAGATACGATGAATCTTATTCTCTTTTAGCTTTATATTTATATTTGAACACTCAGCCTTATTAACCCCCATCAAACCATTCTTGTCACCTACATAATATATTGTCTCTCCATTGCCAATAACATCCAATACATCCAAAGAATTATTAACCACATAACCAATCATATCCTTTCCACTGATTTGGTTATACATCTCCACACTATCCTTCGACACCATAAACGCATCGGTGAATAACTTCAATAAATCGGGACCTTCGAGATTATTTGCATAGGTAATCGAGTCTGCAGTCATTTGGTTATTCATTGCCCAAACAATAGGATCGAAATACATCCTCATAATCGAGTCCTGTGAATTATATGCTAGCGAATCACACTTACCTTGCATATCTCTACGGAAGAATCTCACCTTATTATAAGCTAGAAATATCTTCTTATCAGAAATTGAATCTGCAGCAGGATGGGTTCGGAGTGTATCTGCATGAAGAAACAGCGTATCCTTTTCGCTATACTGAAGAAGTTGGGCTTTCTCGGTCACCATTCCCTCTTCACTCTTTTCATTATATTCTCCTATCTCACCTTGGATCTCTAGATTACTCTTAAAGTCTTCTATCTCCACATGATGAAAAGCCCATGCTTGACCTTTAATCTTATCATATAGCAGTGTATCACATCTCAACTCTTGCTTTTCATTCCCCATACGAGAATTTTTGTAAAGCTCTGCGTTCTGTGTTTTGGTCTCATACCAACCGGATTCAGAATACAGATAACCCGATTCTCCATTAATCGTAGTTGGTCCAGAAAGATACACTATTTTATTCTCCGTATCATACTTCAGCGTATCAGAATCTAACGTGAAATCCTTATTCACAAGACAAACACTATCTCTAAAGAACAACATTTTCTTCTCTGAAAAATACCTCCCGATTCTACTAGTCAAAGTGTTCAAACTATCCACAATGGTCCCTCCGGTAGTATAATAAGCAATCCCTTGCTCAACATTATACTCCAACTCGTCACTAGTAAGAACCAAAGAAGGATCCTTTAGCTCCACATCTCCTTGTATAATCGCCATGGCAGTATTCCCATCATAAATAAGGCTATTCCCTTTCAAGTCAACCGTATCCCCTTGTGTAATATGAATACGTCCAAAAGCATCCACTTTATTCTCATTAGAATAGAAATATGCACTATCACAATGCATGATAGCTCCCATGTGTCTTACGATCACATTTCCAATCAAACGATCTGCATTATTAGCCACGCCAACATTACTCACCAAACTATCACTATGATCGATGAAGACCCTACGCTTTTTCTGAGCCATAGAGATTGTCGCCACCAACAATAGACAAGCAGTAAGTAATATGTTTAGGCTTCGACGCAAATTTATACTACGATTCAAAATAATCATTCTTTATTATAATACAAAAAAGCTATTTACAGGAGAACAGTTATTAACCTATGTTTCCCTAGTAAATAGCCTTTATTTTTTTCAATAATAATTACTTCTCCCAGCTATTATTAAAGTTACAGTTGGCATAAGAAGGATCAATTCTAACATATGTTTTTCCCATATGGTCTTTAATCCACTGACGATAAACGTCTTCCTTTTTTTCCGCTAAATATTGATCATACAGCACCTGGTAGTCCTCTTGAGGATTCGCCACATGCTCTTTTGTATTAGAGACTAATCTCACCACTTTAAAAGATCCGCCACCTTTACGTGGGTCTTCTGCCCAATAAGGTTTAGAGACCTCATCCACCTTCATACTGGCCAAGACCTTACTATCTTGTGGTGGTACTTGTGAGATATTAAATTTAGATGACATATTCATTTGGTTAATCACCAAACCACTATTATTTCTAGAATCTTTATCTGAAGAGTACAAGAAAGCCGCACGCTTCCAAGTCAGCTTATCTTGATCAATTAGATCCACAATAGAGTCTATACGAGCCTTTGCAGCATCTTGCTCTTTCGGGTCTACTTTAGGACGCATTAAAATGTGACGCGTATTGGCTTTTCCTCCTTGTTTCTCCACCATTTGGATAATATGATACCCAAAGTCACTCTTCACCACATTAGAAACCTCTCCACTCTCCAAATTAAATGCAGCCTCAGCATAAGCCGGGTCTAACTGACCTTTCCCCATGAAACCAAGTTCACCTCCATTTGGAGCAGAAGGTCCTTGAGAATAAAGTACTGCCATTGTACCAAAACTAGAACCGTCTTCCACACGCTTCTTGATACTACGTAAACTATTTTTCACCCTCAACACTTCCTCTTCAGGAACCACTGGAGTCACCAATATCTGTTCATACTCTAGCTGCCCATCCACTTTTGGCAAATTAGACACATCAGTCTCTTTCACATAGCGACGCACTTCCGCAGGAGTAGCCGTAACCCCTTCAGTAATCTTACTTCTCATCTGTTGCGTAACAATCTGCTGACGAATATTCTCATCCAAGCTAGAGCGAATCTCTGACATATTTTGCTTAAAAAACTTTTCGATATCTCGATCCGTACCAATACGTTCTCTATACATCTGAAGACGACGCTCCATTTCACCATTCACCTGACTATCGGTCACCTCAATAGTTGTATCCAAAGCAGCCTCTGCCATCAACAACTTGGCTTCTAAAAACTGTTCAAGTATTTCACATTTCATATCCCCATCGGTGGACATACCCTGCGCCTGCATCTGCAAATATTGTTGCTCCACATCCGATTTAAGGATAATATTATTACCCACAATCGCCACAATTTCGTCTACAACTTTGTCTTGTGCATTCACCATGATACTACAACAAAGACAAAATGAAAGTAAAAATGCTCGTAAATTCTTTATATACATACTATTTGATTCTTGTTCTTATTTTCCTACTTATTTAAACTATCATATTGAATAGTCTCATGATAGATCAGGCTATCCAATTCTCTAAGGAGTTCGCGCTTACGCTCATTCAATATCCAATTATCCACTCGTTTACTTGAATACTCATAAGGAGCATTAGCACCAGCATCCATAAATTGCTTCAAATATACACATCTAAAATTTAAAGAATCCTTTTGTTCATAATAACGATTTCTTAAAAAAAACCTTTTGGGCTGCTGAAAGTCATCTTTAAAAAAGCGTTCTATTACATGGAAAGGGATCCATTCGTCTTCAAAATCATCATAGCGTGTAGCATAACGGAAACAATAAGACTCTAAAGATAGAAAATCATTTGTATCCTTTGACATTAAAAGTCGCTTAATCTCTTCCGATTCTGAAGCATAAGTGGGAACTTGAACAATAACCGCCTTTACTATAGGGGTTGACAGTTTAAACTTATCCTTATGCTTCATATAATAGTACATTGACAACTCCTCGGAAACCATCGTATCCAATCGTTCTGAGATATACTTCTGCTCTAGGCTATAGATTAACAAATTCTCTCGATATTCCTCAATCTTACGCCGCATCTCTCTCTCATCGACGGTCAATAGACTTTCAGCCCGAGCAACCAATAACTTTTGACGCATCCATTGTTGTTTATAATTCTCAAAATAAACGACACGATCAAGGCTGTCCAATCCTTCGGGCATCCCATCAAAGACCATTTTTTCAGATAGTTTATATTTTCCTACCTGTGCGATATAAACGGACTTCGCCTCATTCTCATCCATTCGAGAACAGGAGAGCCATAAAATCGTAATACATGTAATTATCAAAAAAAGCTTATTCATTTCATCACCATTTTAGCATGAAAGAATTCATATGTTTCTAAGGTTCGACCTCTTCATAAAGCAAGAAGTCTATTCAAATATAACAAAATGATGGAATAAAAGTGTTAACACTCTATTGAATCCTCAAATTCTAAATCGAATAATATCGATCATCCATGATCTAACATAGCCCTGAAAATATACGCTTAACGGAGACAAATCGGTATATAATATAGAAAACAAAAAGGGTTGTTTCGATTAAACCGAAACAACCTCCTTATTTTATTTTGACTTACATTTTGATGAACAATTTCCACAGCTTCCCTCTCCCATAGAACAGGCACTCTTTCGTACTGCATTCTCTCTGAAAAATTTGGCAGAAAGGAGTCCAAAAACGACCGCAATGAAAAATAGCACAATTAAAAACATCTTAAGAGTAGCCATGATATCATAATTTATGGTTTCACCACAAATTTAAGACTTATTTATCTCCTACTCTATTTTTAATCGTTAAAAATTATTTTGCCAACTTCACAATCTTAAAGTTAACCTTAGCATAAGCCTTCTTTTGCTCCAAAGCGTCATAACTTTTCGCACAGATTAAGCCTCTCTTTTTCATTTCTCTATTTCCTCCAACATGGGTGTGAGGAAACTTCCCATTCTTCTTTAGTAAGATTGTAATTGCCAAACCGGCAAAAGCAATCGCAACCATCACAATAGAAATCAATACTAATTTAATTACAATCATAATTCCATTATTTTTTGCAAAAATACTCATTTATTCTCTACAACGTCTTTCTTTCTCAGTATTTGGAGTGCTTCTAAGGTAGAAGAATCTTCGCCAACCAACCCCAAAAATTTCAAGCCTTTAAGCGTACTAATTTTACAGAACCCGCAATCCACCAGATAGTTCAAGCACTTTAAAACCCAAAAAGCATCAAAAAGATGGAAGAATCGTTTGTTAAAAGAAGCCATTGTACTGCAATTAGACCTCAGTTGATCTAGTATTGCGATATCGTTGTGATATTTCATAAAACGAGCCACATCAACATCCACCTCAGAAATCGCTTCATTCGAGCAATACAACGCACCCACTTGATCAAAGAGTGTGGTGATCTTACAAAAGGATACCAAAGGGTAGCTGACACTAAGATCTTCGCCCTGATCGCTCCATTTCCGAAGCATCGGACCTGTTCCAAAAGGCACCCGATCAGACAATCGAACCCCAGGATACACCGTAAAATTGGTCAACATCTTTGGGGCTCCCAGGTGAGTTAACTTATGCAGAAAATAGAAATCCTCCCCTGCTTTTCGATCATTCATCCCCCCTTGCTTTACATAAACCTGAGCTCTTACAGAAAAAGCCGACCCCACTGTATGAAAAGCATACGGAAAACCGGTAGACTTTATAGCCTCTACATAGTATCGAAGATGCAGCTCATAATCAATAATACCTTGAGAAAGTGAACTATCTGTATCTACAGGATGCTCAAAATAGTGGATATAGAAAGGATAGTTGTTCTCTTCTGCCACTTTAGACAGTTCAGACAAATAGTTCCTAGACACACGACAGTCAGCATCCAAAGAGGCAATCAAACCATCCGGGTGATCAAATCCATTATAAAAACCAATGGCATGATCCATTAAGCTCTTTCTTGCAAAACCAACCCCTGCTTTCTTCTTTCGGATCCCCTCAACCAATGCACAACGCAGATAGAGCCATGCTGGGCAAGCAGAAGATCCTGAGAGAGCTGACAACCGTCGCCATCCACGTTGATTCTCTTGACGCACCACATCTGAACTGGTCTCACCCGAATTGAACAACACCATCACTAACATCGGTCGATCTGGACGATCACAATCCATCAGACTCTGTATGCAATCTTCAATATCAGGTTCATCATAAGCTGGAATAATCACAACAAGCGATGTTTCTGGAACCCCCTCCAGGTTAAAAAGAGGCTGTGCTGAATGAGCAATTTTTTTTAAATACTTGTCCGCAAATCCCATATACAATTAATAGTGGATTGAATAAAAAAAGCAAGAGACCTAAAGGCTCTTGCTTTTTAAAATATCATTGAAAATCTATACTATTTAGTCTGCGAGCCATTCAAGATATTTAGGACATCTGAAGTTATGTTGTCTGCCCCATCATAACGCAACACTGCTGCGCCATCTAAAATATACTTATAATGGTGCTCTGCTTGGAAACGATCCAATACTACATTCAAACTATCTAAAATACGTTTGTTGTTCTCTCCTTGAATCTTCTGAAGCTTAGCAGACAACTCATAGTCCATTCTCTTCACCTCTTGCTCCATTGCTACAATACGGTCTCTCTCTTTTCTTTCACTCACCTTTGTCAAAAAACCACCACGCTGACGCTTTGTTTGAAAAGTTTGTACATCCTGTGCAAACTTCTGTTTCTTCTCACTAAACTCTTTATTATATCCTTTGGATGTTTCTTGAAATGCCTCGTTAATCTCTTTAGCCAAATAGTAGTTCACTACCAGAGAATCCATTCTGACAAAGGCAATTTTACCATTATTAACAGGCGTAATGGCAGTAGTAGCTTGTTGAGTATTTGGGTTACAAGCACTAAAAACCAATACCATAATTAGGCTTAAAAATAGTGCTGCAGTATTACGTATTTTCTTGTTCATAAGTATTATATAATAAATAGTAAAAGTGTTTTAATCTTAGTTATCTAACTACAAATATAATATTTTGTACACCACATTCCACAATTTACATTACCGAATAGTCGCTTTTTTCACTCAAAAGCAACTGTTCACCACCCAGTCGAGCGGCTATTAAAAAAAATAAGGTTTGATATCCTCATCGAGACGATCAAACCCTTATTAAGATTGTTACAACGCATTTAGCAATAGTACAAACAACAAATAAATGAAAAACCTAAAATTGTTGCAACAATCTATCTCATACAATAGTTATTAATAATTTACAACAACTTGTTTCTTTTTTACGACTTGACCATCTGTAAAACGTATCACCACGATAAATATCTTATCTGAAGACAAACTTGCTTGCCACTGCTGACCAACACTGTTAGTTTCTTGAAGTTTACGTCCCGACATATCATAAATGGCAACTGATTTCATCGGCTTCATGCTATGAACAAACACCTGTTGGTTTGCCGACCAAACACGACATTCAGGCGTTACAATATCATTTACATCGGTCTTAACATTTTTATAGGCATTGTTATATACATAAGTCACCCAACGCACATTGCTACGATAGGCTTCTCTTGCACCATTGACCTCAAAAGTCATTTCAACTCCATTGTCACCAAAAGCAAAAGAGCTAAAATCACACTTCGGAGGATTGGATGGCATCAGATGAAGCGCTCTAACAGAAGAAGAAGAGAATGCGTAATTCTCAATCTCTTTCACTCCAGATCCAATAGTAACACTATTCAACTGAGTATACGCAAACGCTCCATTTCCGATTGTTTTTACACTATTTGGGATTACCAAAGTCTCAGAGATATTAGGACAATGTTGAAAAGCACGTTTCCCAACTTCAATTAAGCCTTCGGCTAAATTGATTGCATTAAACCCTTGACAATATGCAAATGCATAATCTCTTATATAGACAAGATGTTCTGCTTCTGAAAAATCAATATTCGTCACTGTCTTGTTGGGAAGTGCCGACGCTTGTCCAAAAATACCATAGCTTAACTCACCTCCTACAATCGTTCCTGAAATACCGATCACATTCTTTCCATCAATGGTTGCAGGAATGGTAACTTCAGTATCATCACCGTTAAAACCGGTGATCTCTACCCCTGCTACTCTATGGTATCTAGAGACTTGATACTCGGCTTCTTTAATTGCCCATGCTCCTTTTTCCTTTCGTCCAAAAGAAGACAGACGTCTAAAAACCACATTCAAATCTTTGTATTTATCATTCGATCGATAAGCCGCAATTAGATCATCCGGCACAAAAATACGAGGTTGCACCTTTTTATAGAATGCCCTTTCATCGATATTAGGAAAATCTCTACTATGAAGAACCACATTTGCAGGTGTAGTCGTACTAATAGAATAGTTCTTGATTCCTTCAATTTTATCTCCAAGAACCAATACCTTCAAAAGAGAACAGTCATTAAAAGCATACAATTCAAGGGTTTTCACACTCGTTGGAAGAGTTACGGTTCCTCCAAGGGCACTGCTATAAAACGCACCATAACCAACCACCTCTAGCACATCGTTCCAAACGACTTCTCCAAGGGCAACACAATGTGCAAATACTTCGTCTTCGATTGTCTTTAAATGTATGGCTTGACTTAAGTCAACTAGTGTAGTCGTTTTATTCGTTTTCTTGTAGTACTGTCCAAATACTCCAAAAAACTCCTCTTCATCATCGTCATAGACCCCTTTAATAGCCAATACATTTTGGCCATCCACTGTCGCAGGAAATACAACTTCGGTCTCGTCTCCAAGATAGCGTGTGATGGCAACACCATCTTCGCCTTCGTAATTAAATGGGATAGTCTCCCATAATTTTACTTGTCCAAATCCTAATAGAGGGCATAACAATAGCCCTAAATAAAATACACAATTTTTCATATCCACAAACACTCTTTGATTTAATATCGCATAAATACACAATTATTTTATAACTATCACAATTTATTATCATTTATCATAAATATTTAATAAATAAATATGTTTTTATCTGATTTTACGCTTGTAGAATATTATTTCTCTTGGCAACAAACACTATTCTATCCGCATCAATCACATAAGATATCGCTATACTAAACATATACTTAGCTCATAATTACGACACGATCTCCTTACCGTTTCATCACCAAAATGTCGTATGTAGGGAACCAGAAGGTAAGGAAAGTGTAGGGATGGAGGCATGTTTGAGTTGTCAAAATAGGGGAAGAAACTCCTTATAAATACCATCAAATGGTGTTTCGACTATGTTAGTGTTATATATTCTAGTTTTTGCTGTCCACTTTCGTTATGTAAGATTGTGACTTTCATCATATAAGGAGATGGTAACATTTTCTATATTTAAGAGGGGGAAATCTCCCCAATTTTAACCCTAAAACTTCATCTACTATGTTTCAAACGTTAATCGCGAGACTGCTTCCGATGTTTCCGGAATCTTTTATATGGAAGTTCTCAAAGAAATACATTGCAGGCAAAGATCTTCAAGATCTGAAAGTTGCAGCACTAAAAGAGAAAGCCAAAGGAGCTTTTACAACTGTTGATCTTTTGGGAGAGGAGATCCATAGTATGAACCAAGCACACGATTTTTATAACCAATACCTCGAATTAATTACGGTTCTATCAAAAAATGATTTAGAGGTAAATGTTTCGATTAAACCCTCTATGTTTGGACTCAAAATGGACAAGGCTGCCTGTTATGAGTTGTATGAAAATATCATAGAAGCAGTATCTAATTATCCCACCGGTTTTGTTCGTATTGATATGGAAGATTCGAGTTACACCTCAATGGAGATCGAACTTTATGAACATCTCTTAAAAAGATATCCTAGAAATGTAGGATTGGTGATTCAGGCCTATCTTTATCGTTCGCATAAAGACGTGATGGATTTGATGGACAAGTATCCCAATTTGAGTTTGAACTTTCGTTTGTGTAAAGGGATCTATATAGAACGCAAGGAGGTTGCCTACCAAGATAGGCAAGAGGTAAGAGAGAGTTATCTGCGTATTCTAAAATCGATTTTGAGTTATGGTGGATTTGTGGGAATTGCAACCCACGACAGTTGGTTGGTAGATCATACGTTAGATTGGATCCGAGCTAATAATATTCTCAAGAGTCAATACGAGTTCCAATGTTTATGTGGTGTGAAGGAAGGGTTAAAGGTTGATCTTTTAGCACAAGGAGAGAAAGAGAGGGTCTATATTCCTTTTGGAATACATTGGTTTGCCTACTCGACTCGACGACTAAAAGAGAACCCTAAAATGGTCAACGATATTATCAAAGCCTTCTTTTCGTTCTCCTAAAGAATCGTGATGCAATGAAAACATGCCTGTTTTACATATTTTTACCAAGAAGCACGGCGTGTTTTACTAATCTTTTCATATTTTTAGATGCATAAACAGTAATTGACAATAAATCTAATTATTTATGAAGCAACACCCATGGGTTGTTTTTATTTGTGCTTTTATAATAGGGCTAACAGTAAAAGCACAAACACCAGAAGAAGAGACAATTGAATTGACCATAGAGAACATTGAGCTACGCTATACGACCGACACTGCAATAATTAATAAAGCCTATAGCAAAGCGATCCAATCGGCCCCCAATGCTGCTATGCGGTTACGAGCGATTAGCGATGCAGAGGACTCATATACCTACTTAGTGAATGAATACTTTAAATTGCTTTTCCAAAATCTAAAGAAAGAAGAGCGTATTATGATTATGAACGATCAGAGAAGATGGAAGAAGTTTATCCAGACCCAATTGAAACTATATAGCACTTTCTCAAGACCACCATATGTTCATAAAGACCAATATCAGAACCAATATATTCATTTTTCGAAGAAGTATCTCGAGCAGACCAAAGAGCGGTTGAATTCACTCTATGTGTTCATTCGATCGGTGCATCAGAGGAATTACAAAGGTGCTTATCAAATAGAACGAGAGTGTGTTTCTCCTCTTTTATAGAGAAGAGAAACATTTATGCTCCTTCTAATATTATTTTGCTGGCCACTTCTCCTGCACCTTTGGGGTTGACAATGGAAGAAGAGGCTTTGCATTATGTTACGGATTTGTTTATAGTTTCTTCGATCCTATTTGATGTTTAATTGCTTCGATCAGTACTGGAACTTCAGAGATACGTGCTCTTTCGAATATTCTATCTGAGTCTTTCTTTTGGGCATGTTCAAAAACCCATGTAGACTCATAAGGGATGAACACAGCATGTCCACCAATCTCTTCGATAGGAAGGATATCGGATTTATAGGAGTTCCCCACCATCACGAGCTCTTTGACATCTATGTCCACTTCATCAAAGAAAGACTGATAGCTTTGGCTATCTTTCTCATCCAACACTCGAATATATTTGAAATAGGGAGACAATCCACTCTCTGCAACTTTTCGATTCTGCTCCATTAAGTCACCTTTGGTTATCAACAGAAGTTGATATGAGTTGGATAGTTTCTCTAACGTCTCCTCGACTTGAGACAAAAGTATCACCTCTTTGCTCAATTGGGCATGACCTATAGCAAGCGTTTTATTAATCATCTCCGAGAGGTTCTTTGTAGCATATTGGTTACAGAACCCAATAAGAGATAACATCAACGAACGGGTACCATAGCCATAAACAGGAACATTGTTGACAATATAATGATATAATCGATCCTTCAATTGTGTCTCGCTGTAGTTACTGTTTGGAGCC
>JAONJW010000052.1 GCA_028377305.1 Prolixibacteraceae bacterium
TTGCAAATATATATCATATTTCCTTTTTGCCAAAGGTTGTGAGCAAAAAAAATAAGGACTATACCTGTTTTAATGGTAGTAGTCCTTATGATTTGATTCATTATCAAAAAAATAGGATGATCTATATGCCTGAAATTTTTTTTATCTCGTCAAGCTTGTTTAAAGCCTCCATCGGAGTAAGGTTGTTAATATCGGTGTTTTTTATCTGATCTCGTATCTGTTCAAGAACAGGATCATCCAATTGGAATATGCTTAATTGATAGTCTCCATCGCTATTGCTAGGTGTAGGGATATTATTTTTATTTTTCTGGGGCTGTTCATTTGTTTTACTCTCAAGCTGGGCTAATATTTTATTTGCTCGTTCAACAACAACTTTAGGCATCCCGGCTAATTTTGCTACGTGGATACCGAAACTGTGGTTCGACCCCCCTCTGACAAGCTTACGCAGAAATATTATTTGGTTTCCAGCTTCCTTAATGGATACATTGTAGTTCTTAATTCTTTCGAAACTTGACTCCATATCATTTAACTCATGGTAGTGTGTTGCAAAGAGAGTTTTGGCACGAACATCTTTCATTTGGTGAATATACTCAACAATTGACCATGCAATGGAAATTCCATCGTAAGTACTTGTACCTCTTCCAAGTTCATCAAATAGAATTAGACTTCGAGGGGATATGTTATTTAGAATACTAGCCGCTTCGTTCATCTCTACCATAAATGTAGACTCTCCCATGGATATGTTATCGGAAGCCCCTACTCTGGTGAAAATTTTGTCAACAACGCCAATTTTAGCTTGTTCAGCTGGAACAAAACAACCAATTTGAGCCATCAGTGTGATTAAAGCTGTTTGACGCAATAGGGCAGATTTACCAGACATATTGGGTCCAGTGATCATCATGATCTGCTGGCTATTATTATCTAACGATATATTGTTCGTAATATAACTTTCGCCAATTGGTAGTTGCTGTTCAATTACGGGATGGCGCCCTTCTTTGATGTCTATAATCAACGAATCGTTAACTTCCGGACAGTTGTATTCAGAATCAGTCGAAACCTTCGCAAACGAGCTTAAACAGTCAATACAAGAGAGTATATTAGCATTTAGTTGAATAGCTTGTATATATTCTGATAGAGCAACAATAAGTTTGTTGTATAGAGTTTGTTCCAAGTGAGCAATTTTCTCTTCAGCACCAAGGATTTTAGACTCATACTCTTTTAGCTCTTCGGTGATATATCTTTCCGCACTCACCAATGTCTGTTTGCGTATCCATGTTTCAGGGACTTTATCTTTATGCGTATTACGTACTTCAATATAGTATCCGAATACGTTGTTAAACCCAATTTTTAGTGATGATATTCCAGTCTCTTCACTCTCACGCTGTTGAAGTCGTTGTAGGTAGTCCTTCCCTGAGAAAGCAATACTTCTTAATTCGTCTAGTTCATCGCACACTCCCTCAGCAATAACATTTCCTTTGTTCAAAAGGACAGGAGGTTCAGCAACCACCTCATTGGAGATACGTTCTTTAATGGAATTACATGGGTTAAGTTGTTCTGCATACGATTGAAGCGTTTGGTTTCCAGATGCCTTGCAATATGCAATGATGGGCTCAATTGCTTCTAATGCATTTTTTAGTTGAACTACTTCTCTTGGATTAATTCGACCAACAGCCACTTTAGATATAATACGCTCTAGGTCGGCAATCTTCCGAAGTTCATAATCGATCTCATCTTGAAGTTCGTCATTGGAGTACATCTCTGTCACCACATCAAGACGGCGGTTAATGGACTCTACATTTTTTAATGGCAGAGCGACCCATCGACGCATCATTCTAGCACCCATAGGAGTGATTGTTTTATCTAGAATATTGATGAGTGTTTTAGCACCTTCATGTAGAGAACCAAATAGTTCGAGATTGTGAATCGTGAATTTATCTAACCAGACATATTTATCTTCTTCGATTCGTGAAATTGATGAAATATGTTGTACTTGACGGTGTTCGGTTAAATCGAGATAATATAGTATTGAGCCAGCTGCAACAATACCCGTGTGAAGAGAGTCAATTCCAAAGCCTTTTAGATTATTGGTTTGGAAATGTTTTGTGAGCTTCTCTAATGCGTTGTCATAGTTATAGACCCATTCGTCTAATCCATAGGTATAGAAGGCATCAGCTCCAACTTCTTTAAGCATCTCTTTTGCTTCTTTAGGGAAGAGAACTTCTTTGGGTTTAAAAGAGCTAATTAGTTTGTCTATGTAGTTTCGATCTCCTTCCGCCGCAAGAAATTCTCCAGTAGAGATATCTAAGAATGATATTCCAATATTTTGCTTGGTGAAATATAGAGATGCTAGAAAGTTATTCTCTTTGTGGTTAAGAACATTGTCGTCTATTGAAACACCTGGTGTAACCAATTCAGTAATGCCTCTTTTTACAATTTTTTTGGTCGTTTTAGGATCTTCAAGTTGCTCACAGATAGCGATGCGCTGTCCTGCACGAACTAGCTTTGGTAGATATATATCTAAAGAGTGGTGAGGGAACCCAGCGAGTTCAACAAAACTTGCAGCACCATTTGCTCTTTTGGTTAATGTGATACCAAGGATCGATGCTGCTTTAATTGCATCTTCGCCGAAAGTTTCATAAAAGTCACCTACTCTGAAAAGTAGTATTGCATCAGGATGTTTTGCCTTGATTGAATAGTACTGTTTCATCAAAGGCGTTTCGACATATTTTTTTTGTTTTGCCAACGTCTCGTAGTTTTAAAAATCTTACCTTAGAACAAAGATATAAATGTTATATTAATTTTTTGGATTGAGTTTTCTCTGAAGCTTGGTTTAAGATAAAAAATGAGGATAAAAATCTGTTAATAGTCAGGTATAAATATTAACATAACGTATTTAGTGTGATTTTTATCTATATTCGTGTAATTATATATGCTAAATTTATTAATTTCATTGCTTTAATAATAAAAAGGCACATCCAAACACAATCTTTGGGTGTTGATTTTGAAACCATATTATATTATATAAGACTCTTACAATCATACGATTTGAAAGAGGTGATTAAGAATCAATAAGTATTTTACCTAGCCTATCGTTCTGAGTTTGGACTTATGGATTTAATTAAATCAATTAATCTCCGATCCATGATCAGATGGATTTTTTAGGAGTAACAGTTAAGAAAACATGCAAAAGAAAAAAATTACCGTTACTGAAGAGACTCACTTCACTATATACCAAAGGATGGTACGTTTGCGTTTATTGCCTACGAAAAAACAGATGATGCAAGTAGGTTATGATGTGAAGAAATTACATACAGAGAAGTTTCCAGATGTCTCTTTTACTTATCAAAAAGAAGAACAAGAGTTGCCTGATCAGAAGAATACAAGGTTCTTTGAGGTGAGATGGTATTCAAAAGAAAATAGAGACTTCATTAAAGAGATAGATGCGATTCTTAAGGTGGTTGATTGTCCTAAGAAGAGGAGAGAGCGTAAAAAGACGTATGTTTCAACAAGAGACGAAAGTGTAAAAGAAAGAAGGACATTCTAATTATAAGATTGTCCCTCCTTAACGATATTGTGGTTGATAACTAAAGCTTTGGATTAACTCAATTCTTTTTTGTAATCCACAGAATCTACCAAGTTGTAAATCACTTGTTGTATCTGTGGTCTTAGATTGAGCTCATATAGGATTTTATCTTTACGAGTAGGGTATACGCGATTGGAAAAGAAAATATAAAGTATTTTGCCTTTGGGATCGGCCCAGGCAAAGGTTCCCGTAAATCCGCCATGCCCATAGCTTTGGTTTGAGCACCCATACGCTGGATAACATTCGTCGATACTTTTGTCGGAGTTATCTATTAGAGGTTTATCAAATGCTAGTCCTCTTCTATTTTCGTTTTCTGGGAATTGGCACCTAGTGAACTCTCGTACAGTAGAAGGCTCAATAATTTTTTTGTCTCCATATGTTCCATCATTCAAGAACATCTGGAATATTTTAGCACAATCTAGTATATCTCCAAATAATCCTGCATTGCCAGATACGCCTCCCATGAGAGCAGCACCCTCGTCATGTACGTATCCCACAATAAGTCGTTTTCTGAAGAACTTGTCATTTTCGGTTGGAACATATCGGTTGTGCGCAAAATATCTATATGGGTTATAAGTTACGGTGGTTGCTCCTAGAGGTCGGTATATCGAATCTCTTAAGTACTTCTCATAGCTTTTGTTGGTGACTAATTCGATCATTCTAGGGAATGTGAAAAAGGCTAAACCAGAGTAGGTATATTTCTTTTGTCCTAAAAGTTTAGACTGGGTTATTTCTGAAAAAATGGTGTCTTTAAAACTATTATTTATATATAGATTGGGTGCAACTTTCAAGTTGAACTGTTTTGATTTTTTATGGTGTATGATGGATTTTTTATATCGACCTTTATGATCTAAGGTATTACTCCATAGGGGAAGATAGGGTTTAAGTTTAGCCTGATGAGCCAAGATATCTCTTAATGGAATATTTCCTTTGTTTGAGTTTTTCCACATAGGCCAATATTTTGCATATGGTACATCTAAAGAGAGAATATTTTTCTCATAGAGCTGCATGATAGGAATGGTTGGTCCTGCAACTTTTGTTATTGAAGCCCAGTCGTATATGTCATCCTTTTTTACTGCAAACTGTTTCTTATAGGTGTGGTATCCATAAGTCTTATGAAAAATCACTTTGTTGTTTTTTGCGATAAGAATTTGACATCCCGGATATGCCTTTTCTGCTAGTCCTAATTGTGCAAGAGAATCAATTTTGGAATGTAATCTTCTAGAATCAATTTTTTCAAATTCGGGGGTGCTAAATCCAAGTCTTCCTGTTTGATTACGCACAAGCCCATATCCTTTGGGGTATTGTTTATTGATTGCATCTGAAAGTATTCCATCAATACGATTTGCTCCCATGATTGATTGTGCCACAATGTTCTGAGCCATGGTTGAAGAGGAGGGTGCAATAACGACGCTCTTTACTTTATTGATATTAAAATCAGTTGTTAAAAGGTTTGTTTCACGAAACCATATGAGTTGCACTTGTTGTTGCTTTAGTATTTTATTTAGAATTGTAATATTCTTAAGGGTAAACACCATATTTTTACCAATAGACAATAGAATCTGGGTGTTTGAAGGGAGGTGTTTGAGAAAATCATCCACTTCTTTCTCTTCGATCTTATTGCTTATATTAAATGATTCGATATGAGTATATGACTTTAGTCTGTCACTAAATGTATCCAATGAGTCTATTTCAAAGTATATAGATGTGAAGTGTGTAGTTCCAAAATTATTCGTGGGTATAGAGTGGTCTTGATCTTTAAGAAGCACCACACCTTTTTGATAGAAGTGATGAGTAAAAACATTTTTCACTTTTGCCAACTTATCTTTATCTATTCTGTTTCCTGATTGACTCCAGTTGTAAAGAGATAATATTTTTTTTTGGGTAGCGATTAACCCCGGAACTTTATCAGCCACTTTGTATATTCTTTGGGCAACCTTGTTAACTATTCTCCATTGATTTGGTTTAATGACGATGATCTCATTTCCATTCAATATTGATTCAAAAGCAAGATCTCTTTGTATGGATTTAGAGCTAATGTTTGAAATATTGTTTATATCAACAAAATTGTAATTAACAGTATCTATAGTAGCATTAAGGAGTGTCTGAATCGTATGATGTTGCGCCTTATTATTTTCATATTTAAAGTAGGTCCCTTGCCATCGATTATGAGCTTTTGAATGGTGTGTTTCATTATAATTCTCTTCGAGAATAGAAAGGTTACACCCATCTTTGATCTTAAATAAACTAGTTATTTCTTTGATTCCAATAATATTCGAACGATGTAGTCCTTCCCAAAAGAGGTTCTCCTTGTGTAGTCGAGATAGACTTACGATGTCTCGTGTATATTGTTTTTCAGACAAAGATTTAGAGATATACATATTTGCCCCAGCTTGTTGTAGATATTGTCCATGCAATGAACCATAATAATATGCTATAGAGTCGCTGGAGATATTGTTTATAGTTTTAGAAGAGAGGTTTATGATGGGTTTGTTTGTGTTCTCCAATATGGCGATAAATATCGGATGAGAAATAAGCTTATTAATCTGCTCTATTTGCGTTGTGAGGGGTTCAATATGGTCTTCATTTAATAAAATACCTCCAACTTTATGTCTTTTTAGAATGGATAGCCCTTCTTTGAACGATAAAGGAGTAGACATATCTAGCATAAATGCATTCTCAAGTGTTTTTATTTTTTCAGCCCTTATGCTAGGCATTAATATCTCTTCTTTCTCGATTGATGCAGTGGTAGCCATCGAAAAAGAGAGAAAGAGAGTGATAAATGAAATTAGAAAAGGAAAAAAGTGTGTGTTCATCGATTATAGAATTTAATGTATTAACTTAACTTTGACGAGAGGGGAAATGTTTTGTCAAAATCGTTAATAGTTGTTGTTGTGTGCCTGTTATTGGTCTTTCAAATTTTGCTAATTAATCAGATATAAACAAGTTAAAAATATGATTGTAGGAATAAAAAATATAAACAGTAATAAGGTCTACTGGCTCATCTGTTTGATGCTCTTCTTCTTATCGTGTCAAGGTCACCAACAAAAGAAATTGCGAATTGGTGCAGAACGGTTCGATCGTTACGTAGAAGCTTTGAAAGGAAAGCGAGTTGCCATGGTTGTTAATCATACTTCATACGTTAATGAAAGACATATTGTTGATATTCTCCAAGACAAAGGGGTGAACATACAACGTATTTTTGCACCGGAGCATGGATTTAGAGGCAATCATAGCGATGGAGCAAAAATACAGAATGGAGTGGATCCTGAAAGTGGGGTTGAGATCTTCTCTTTGTATGGTAAATATCGAAAGCCTCCGCAATCATCTTTGAAAAATATTGATATCTGTATCTTTGATATTCAAGATGTGGGTTGTCGCTTCTATACCTATATCTCAACGTTGTTTTATGTAATGGAGGCTTGTGCACAATATAATGTAGCTTGTATTGTATTAGATAGGCCCAATCCAAATGGAGATTATGTTGCAGGGCCAGTTTTGGATATGAAGTATCGTTCGTTTGTTGGAATTGCTCCGATTCCTGTGGTACATGGTTGTACTGTAGGAGAGTTGGCAAAGATGTATAAAGGTGAGAAATGGGTTAAAGGAGGAGAGTTTTTAATTCTTGAGGTAATACCTTGTCTTAATTATAAACACTCCATGAAGTATATCCCTCCAATAGCTCCTTCTCCTAACCTGCCAAACTATAAGGCGATAAGATTATACCCGTCGTTATGTTTTTTTGAAGCTACAACTGTTAGCATTGGTCGTGGAACATCGTATCCATTTCAAGTAATAGGATATCCTAATGACTCTTTTGGCTCATATACCTTTACTCCCCGATCTATTCCTCATGTGTCAAAATATCCTAAACAAGAGGGTGAATTATGTTATGGCGAGATGATTCAGGATCAAGATGAATATAGTCGTTTCACATTTTCATATTTCCATAATTGGGCCCAAAAGTTTTCAACGGTTGAGGCATTTGTCGATAGAGCTAAATGGCTGAATTTATTGGTTGGGAATGATTGGGTCATCCCTGCGTTAAAAAATAAGTTGCCAATTGATCAATGGGAAAAGAAATATAGTTTAGAGTTATCACGTTATAATAAAGTGAGAAGCAAATATTTGTTGTATCCAGAAAAGTAACTGTCTATTGTGAGGTATTTAAAGAGTGTTATTGTAGTATTAATGCTACTCGTTGTAGTCGTTATATCTTCATGTAAGATGGATGATGAGCTAGGATTTAGTCGAGGTGAAATGATATTCTCTACTGATACAATTTCAGTGGATACACTTTTTGCCGACCGAGCATCAAAAGTTTATACATTGAAGGTATACAATCCGTCGAATAAGAATTTACATCTACATCAAGTTCGTTTGCAAGGAGGGTATCGATCGCCGTTTCATATGAACTTAGATGGTGAAAATGGAGATCTGTTTAAAGATATTTTTATTTTACCTAAAGATAGCTTATACATTTTTGTTCGAGCAAACTTCATGTCTAGTAAGGATAAAGCACCAGTATTAAAAGAAGATGGAATCCAATTTATGTCTGACGCAGGCGCGGCAAAGGTTGTGCTTCAAGGTTGGAATCAAAACATACAGTCGATGCCTTCTTTAGGTGCTCCCACCACAACATTAAATGCGGATATGCCATATTTAATAAAGAAAAATTTTAATATTCCCCAGGGAAGGGAGTTGGTTATACCCCAAGGGGTGAAATTATATTTCGATCTGAATACAGGTATTGAAGTGGAAGGACGTCTAAAAGTGGAGGGAAGTTCGTCTCTTCCAGTTAAGATGTATTCATCTAATACAGATACAAGCTATGTTGAGATTCCAAATCAATGGGAAGGATTAATTTTTAGAACGACGAGTGTAGGGAATAAAATATCGTGGTGTGAAGTTGGCAATGCAAAGAGTGGGTTTGTTTTTGAAGAGAGCAGCTCAGCCCAAATAGATCATTCGATATCTAAGAATATGACATGGGCGGGTATCCATGCAAAGAATGCAACTTTAGAAGTCACAAATAGTTTGATCGCAAATATACGATACTATGCGGTTTTACTAGAAGGAGGGGGTCGATATATGTTTGACTTCTGTACTGTGGCAAACTATAAGAGCTATGGTTTTAATGGCTTTAGAACAGATCCATCTTTGGTTATCACAGATCGATTAGATCCAAGAAGTGATTTGAGTGGATCAGCCTTTGGGTATATTCATTGGACAAATTCGATTATTGATGGTCCATTTATGACAGAGGTGGAAGTTCGAGATAGTCAAACAGGGAAGGCATCATTGCGTTTTAATAACTGTCTGTTACAGACAAATCTAAAACTATTAGATCTTTCAGATGAACAAATTAATGGTTCTATTGTAAGTGATAGAAATACATTTAAGAATTTCAGTGAATCAGATTATCACTTATCGGAAAAATCATTTGCAAGAGGTTTGGCAAAATATCAATCCATGGAAAACTTGGTGGATCTTGATGGTCAAACACGTGGATTCAATGGTCGTTTTGATGCAGGATGTTATCGATGGATTCCGGATACTAAAAAGCAAGAGTCGAATAATTAGTTTACTTTATTGCATTGTTCTTTTTGTCTTTGTAACCCAGGCCCAAGCACAAGATTCAGATCCATTTATGTTGAGGGTTGTTTCGTATAATGTAGAAAACTTATTTTATCCAGATGATGATGCTGCAACTTTAGATGATGAGTTTACGATATCTCATTATCGACGGTGGTCATATTCTAGGTATTATCATAAAATAGATCAAATTGTAAAAGTACTTATAGCAGTTTTTCCACATGCCTATCCAGATATTATTTGTCTATCAGAAGTTGAAAATGAGAGGGTTTTAAAAGATATTATATTTCATCCATTATTGAAGAGCGCAAAGTATGCCATTTTACATCGAGATGGTCCTGACCCTCGAGGTATTGAGGTGGCTGTGCTGTATCGAAAAAGTGTGGTATGGCTTGATTCTATACAGTTTGTTACGATACCTTCCAAAACTAGGCATTATAGAGAGGTGGTACACCCAGTGTTCACATGGCATCATTTTTCATTTCACTTATGGGCCACACATCTTCCTTCAAACTATTCAGGTGTTCGGAAGTCCCAGAAAGAGAGAAAGGAGTGTGTAATATTTATGTCCTCATTAATGCTACAATACAAAGATTCGTTGTGTCATATTTGTTTGGGGGATTTTAATATGGAGCCAGAAAGTAAGAATGTGATTGACTTTAAGGATAGACTCTCGGTGGATGGAGATTGCACTTCTTTGGTTCTGAGAGATAAAGATCATCCAGGATCACTTCGGTATCATGAGAGGTGGTATCTATTTGATTTGATTTTTCAATGGAAGAAACTGCCTATTGGAGTAAGGGTCGAATCAAGTGGGATTTTTAATCCACCATTTATACTTACACCGGAAACAAAATATGGGGGATTTAAGCCTTTTAGAACCTATGTTGGCTATAAATATCAAAGAGGTGGCTTTAGTGACCACCTCCCTGTATATGTTGTATTTCGATATACCCCCTAGCTATTAAGCTCTTTAGGATCTGAATATGTCAAGCCTAACTCTTCTCCTTTCATTTTCATAAATGCAAAGGCTTCCTCAAAGTTGTTTCTTATCTCTCCATCTAAGATAGCGTCCTTAATCGCTGCTTTAATAATCCCGATGTCTTTTGATGGCTTCAGATGGAAACACTCCATGATTAACTCTCCAGACACAGGAGGTTGAAAATTACGAATGGCATCTCGTTCTTCTAACTCTTTTAGCTTCTCTCTTACGATAGTAAAATTCTTAAGATATTTCTTTACCTTTTCAGGATTTTTAGATGTAATGTCTGCTTCACAAAGTGTCATAAGTTCATCGATGTCGTCTCCTGTATCAAAAAGGAGTCTACGTACCGCAGAATCTGTAACAATTTCTTCAGAGAGAATAATTGGGCGCATGTGAAGAAATACCATTTTCTGAACGAATTTCATTTTATCGTTTAATGGTAACTTAAGTCGTTTAAATATAGATGGAATCATTTTGCTGCCTAGATGATTATGGGCATGAAATGTCCATCCAAATTTAGGGTGAAAGCGTTTGGTTTTCGGTTTTCCAATGTCGTGTAGTATTGCCGACCAGCGTAACCATAAGTTGTCAGTGTGAGCACATATATTATCAAGCACAGCAAGAGTATGATAGAAGTTATCTTTATGACCAATCCCATTTATAATCTCAGATCCCTTCATGGCTTGCAGTTCAGGAAAGATAAGCTTTAAAAGTCCTGTTGTTTCTAGGAGTTTAAAACCAGTTGATGGTTTGGATGCCATGATAATTTTATTCAACTCATCCATAATACGTTCTCCAGATACAATCTCAATGCGAGATGCATTTTCTGTGATTGCGTTAAGCGTATTTTCTTCGATGTCAAAATTCAGTTGTGTAGCAAACCTAATGGCACGCATCATTCTTAATGGGTCATCAGAGAATGTTATACCTGGTTCAAGCGGTGTGATGATACGTTGATTCTCCATATCTTCTAACCCACCGAATGGGTCTACTAATTCTCCAAATGTGTCCTTGTTCAAGGATAATGCTAGTGCGTTAATTGTGAAATCACGCCTTTTTTGATCATCTTCTAGAGTGCCATTCTCGACAATAGGATTACGTGAGTGTCGTTGGTAAGATTCTTTTCTTGCCCCAACAAATTCTACTTCATTTTCACGAATTCGAATCATGGCAGTACCATAGCTTTTAAAGATACTTACTTTGACCTTTGGTCCAAACTTCTTTGCCACGTCTTTAGCTAATTCAATACCACTTCCAACAGTAACTACATCGATGTCTTTAGAGGGCCTGTGCAGAATAAGATCTCTAACGTAACCTCCGATGACGTAGGTTTCTAATCCGTTTTTATCTGCAACTTCTGAAATAGCATGAAATATATGATGGTCTAAATATGATTTTAGATTCATTGTTTAAAATTATATTGATGAGGAAGCGATGCTTCTAATTTTTGCAAAGTTATAAATAATCATTCAATCATAAAGAATAACTTGAAACATACCTATTTAGTTTAAATAATCCAACTTGTTTAGATCGTGATGAACCATTTTTTTTTTATCGCTATATGCCTCTACTTGACGCTGTACCAGAGATGTACAACGAACAACTCGCAATAGCCTATCGGAATTGAGCCTATCTGTAATACATAGTTTAATACAGAATGGATATGCTATATTTTAGTGGATATTGAGTTAAGCTCATTTGTCTTTACATTATGACAAAGTAAACAAGAAAACGTTACGACAAAGAATCTTAAATTATGGTTGTTAACTTGTGTCATAGTGGCAAAACTTCACAATCAGTAGCTCTAAATATATCTTTCATGTCATAAAGCTTTTATACTAAGATAACTTGAATGAATTGAGAGAAGAACTTGTCAAGTTCTTTGCGGCCTAAATTTTATGAACAAGCCCCGTATCACGAATCATAATGGAGATGTAGCTGAAATTGCAGGGGTTATAAGGAATCATTGGAAAATAGAAGTAATGAATCGAATAAGAGATATCAATTTTGGAGAAGATAATTTCAAGGCCCTGAACTATGGAATACAAAAAACGATGTCTACTATTATGCTGTTCATATGCAGTGGGTTAATAAGCATAATCAAAGACGATAACCCAAATGAATTAAGAGAAGAACTTGTCATTAATCCATAGAAAATAAACAAGCTCTTTGCCGCCTAAATTTATGAACAGGCCCTGTACTTTACTGATTAGTCCTAAATAATCTGTGACGCTTATTTAGGACTAGTCAATCTAAATACCTTATCGATTAAAATAGATAAAGCACTTTTTCAAGTCCTATTCCTCTAGATCCTTTGATAAGAACCAGAGCATCTTTTATCTCATTTTCCTGAAGATGGCGAATAAGCTCTTCTGTGTCTCGAAATGTATTTTCAGAAGAGGCAATTTTAGAGAACACCTCACCTACAAGCATATATTGATCAAGCTTTTCATTCTTTAATCGCTCTATTAGCTCTTGATGTTCAGGTTCTGCTACATCTCCTAGTTCTAGCATATCGCCTAAGATTACGATTTTTTTAGGGTGTTTTAGTTTCGAGAAGTTCTTAATGGCTTCATCCATACTTGATGGATTAGCATTATATGTGTCAACGATGAGGTCATTATGCTTGCGACGAGTATATTGTGATCTTAAATTTTGAGGAATATATCCCTCGATTGCTTCTTTGATTTTGAGAGGCTCTACGTTGAAAAACTTACCAATACAGATGGCTGCTGCTAGATTGGCACAATTATATGAGCCGACTAGATTGGTTAGGATATAAAGAAACCCCTTAGAAAATTTCGCTTTTAGTCGAATCAGAATGCTATTATCACTCTCATCTTTAATATATGTGTCTGCTTGTGAATTACCCGTAGTACTATAGCTAATGGTTGTAACACCGTGGGGCAATAAACGATGAAGAAGTGGGTCTTCATGATGTATGAATACTTCTCCTCCTTTTTGTGCTACATTGTGATATAGTTCAGCTTTGGTCTTTTGTATCATCTCAAAGGAGCCAAAACCTTCGAGGTGGGCTTTCCCGACGTTGGTGATAATTCCGTAGTCAGGCTCTGCAATAGAGCACAAGAAGGCTATCTCCTTAGGATGATTTGCCCCCATCTCGATAATGGCTATATCACAATCCGGTTTTATCGTTAGAAGTGTAAGAGGAACACCAATATGATTATTCAAGTTCCCTTCTGTTGCTACAGTTTTATATGTTGTTTTAAGTACTGCAGCAATGAGCTCTTTTGTTGTTGTTTTGCCATTGGTTCCAGTAATACCTATGATTTTAGCTTGGCAATATCTTCTATGAAAGGTAGCTAGCTCTTGAAGTGTTGCTAAAACGTCTTTCACAAGAATATACCTTGTGTCATCTTTCCCGTATTGTGGATTATCATAAACAACAAAAGAAGCCCCTTTATGGATTGCTTCTGCGATATACTTATTTCCATCAAAGTTACTTCCTTTCAATGCGAAGAAGATACTTTGAGAAATAATCTTTCTTGTATCTGTAGAGATTGTTTGATGAGCGAGAAAGATTTCATGTAATGCTTTAATGGTAACCATAGTTTATTATCATAAAAAAAGACTCCGATATGGAGTCTTTATATAATCATTGTATTCTTAATTATCGATATTATCGGGATCCCCTAGGTGTGTCATGGCACATCTGAAACCAACGTCATCTGCATCTGAATTTTCATTCATATAGCGACGTGATCCAGGAGACAACCAATAAGGACGATCCTTCCAACTTCCACCTTTATATACACGTACGTGGTCGTCAATCCGAGGCTTAACTTTACCAGCATTATCCCCGATGTACATCTTGTCTGTACCTTGTTTCACATTCTCATCTAATGTCCAATCATCCCCTAAAACAATACGTGATTGATAATCACCATCGTTAAAGTTTACGTAATTAGCAACAGTATCACGAATCAGACGTCCATGCTCATCACGTTGCAAGTTTCCATCAGCATCTTTACGATATTGAGTGTAAACATTACCACGTATTGGTTGAAATTCTGAAACATCCATCGAAGATAGTGGTCGGTATACATCGTATACCCACTCGTTAACATTTCCTGCCATGCCATAAAGACCAATATCATTTGATCCAACCTGAGTAACAGGACCTGTTATATCAAAACCATCGTTTAGGTGGCCAGCAAGTCCCATAAGGTCTCCACGTGAGCGTGTGAAGTTTGCACGGAAATGTCCTCTTTCCTTTCCTTCTTTATAGCGAAGGTCATGTCCATTCCAAGGGTATATTTTTCTTTCTGTAAGTAACCCATCTACAGTATTTCCTTCCAAACCTAGTGCTGCATATTCCCATTCAGCTTCGGTGGGAAGACGATAGCGTGGTAGAAGAATACCGTCAGATTGTTTTACTCTACGATCACCTCCTTCTTGGGTAAGGTTTTCGATAGGGTTTTCTCCTTTTACACCATCATAAAGACCTGCTAGGTATGATTCCGTTGTAAAAATATTTTCCCCTTGTTGTGCTGCATCATGGCTAAGAATTCCTTGTTCAATAAGAATTTGCTCATTAACACGATCCGTACGCCATTTACAATAATCCGATGCTTGTACCCAACTTACTCCTACAACAGGGTAATTACTAAATGCTGGGTGGCGAAGGTAATTTTCAAGGTATGGCTCATTATAACTAAGTTCTTCTCTCCAAACAAGAGTGTCTGGGAGTGCTTTGTTATAAGCTTCTTTATCATCAGGGTATACACGACGTATCCAGTGAAGATATTCACGCCAGTCCACGTTACGAACTTCTGTTTCGTCCATGTAGAAAGACGCCACGGTTACACGTTTAGGATTGTTATTCCATTGGAACATAACGTCCTGTTCAACGCGTCCCATGGTAAAAGTTCCCCCTTGAACATATACTAACCCTGGGCCTGTAGCTTGTTCAAAACCTGACTGGTATTCAAAGCCACCATTATCGGGATTATTATACTCCCATCCCGTTGTTGTTGACAGCTCACCTTGACCACCGCTTTTTTTATTAAAGAGGCTACATGATGACATGATAGTCAACAACCCTACAAATATTAGGATTCTTTTGATACTCATAATTGATGTGGATTTATTCACTTTTCCTTTTCGACATTCACAAATATAACTAAAATTGAATACACTATATTGTTAATGAGCTACAAGAATTTGTTTTTTGTAACTTTTTTTAATTGTAAGATGTTGAGTAATAAATAAGAAAACATAAATTCAATGTATTAAAGTTTACCTATGTGCTTAATTATTATGTTATAAAAAAAGAACAATAAAAGGAGAAAAGCAATATATACGAGGTGAAAACGTTTTTATATTAAGAATAAAAATAGAAAAAAATAGAGCAATAACGAAATGGTTAATTATATAACGATAATGAATTATAGGGTGAGAAACTTAATTAGTGTTTTAATGCTCTATTTGTTGTTTTCTATACCTTCTGAAGCAGCAGATAAATGGTTGTTATATTCATCTAACCAGGCGGGTGTATTAGAATTTAAAGCGAGTGAATTAGAATCTCATGGTATTTCAATGGCATCGATGTCGCTTTGGGCAACAAAGAATACTCAAATAAACAACTGGAATGAGTTTGATCATCGAGAATTGACAGAGATTCCCTATCTCCAAACAAAGAATGCTAAAAATGAGAATGTTATATTGTTCTATATTCACCCTACGGTATCGTGGCATTTTGATATAAATAAAAAAAGTTGGAGTCACGATGATAACCTATATTCAAAACAGTCATATGTTTATGTTTCTGATCGCGCACCATCCGTAAAGTTGAAGCGAGAGCAAAGATTGAAAGATAGTAATGCAAAGGATATCCATACTTACCAAAGCTTACAGTGTATGGACTTTCGTTCTATGAATATATTACATTCTGGTCAAGCATGGTTTAGTAAATCATACTTAGGTGTTCAAAAGACGCAGATTAATTACCCCGTTTCAACTCCTTTTACTTCAATGAAAGTTGAAATAAAAGGAGTTGGGAGTAGTTCGAATTATTCTCAGGCAAGATTATATAAAGATGGAAACCAAATTGAATCTGTTCATTTGAATAGAGTGATTGATCCACATGAGGGAAATGCAGCCTATCCATTTGTTTTTGAAACAGAGGTAACATCAAAGAATACTATATTAGAAGTGAATTTAGATGGAGGCAATGATGCAAAATATCATATTGATTATTTCCAATTTGTAATAAATTCTCCATTGCAGTACCGAAATATCCCCCTTTATTTTCAGAATAGTCAATTAATTGAAGAGGGTTTTCATGGATCTAATTGGCTAATTAAATCCATGGGACAAGATATGGTTGTGTGGGATATTACCTCTCCATTAGCATATGTTCAAGTGGAAAGTACAGCGGATGCTAATGGAATAAGTTTTAAAGAGGAGTATACAGATATCGTTGGACGTTATGTAGCTTTTAATCCTTTACAGGTTAATGCAAAGCCAAATTTTGTAAAGGTGTTAAATAATGTCGGGGTAAATATAGATGGGAATCCTGATTATATTATTGTCTATCATGACGATTTTACTACTCAAGCGCACAAATTGAAAAAGATACATGAAAAGGAGTTAGATGTAGAGCTTGTTAATTATGATGATATTCGAGTAAACTATAGTGGGAATATCCCGGACCCTAATGGGATCAGAAACTACCTGAAAAGAAGATATGATAAGCAGAAAAGCACAAACCATCCTCTTCTGTATGTCTTAATCCTTGGTCGAGGTACGTATGATCCTTATACACCTACATCTTTCGAGAATCCAAACTATATCCCATGTTATCAGTCGAAGAATTCTTTGGATGGTTCCAATACATTCGTTTCGGATGATATTTTTGCATTAATGGATGAAGGAGAGAATGAATTGTCTGGTACTGTAGATTTGGCGATAGGTCGTATTCCATGTGCAAATATATCTCAAGCGAATGCCGTTGTGAATAAAATTGAAGGGTATCTTTCTCCTACTAATAGAGGAGATTGGTCAACAAGAGCTTGTGTAATTGGGGATGATGGAGATTATGGATTGCACTTGAAGGATGCGGAAAAAATTTCTGAATTTATAAAGAGTGGTTATCCTTCCATACATATGAATAAGATCTATTTTGATGCATATGAAAAACATGATGATCTTTATCGAAGTTATCCTGATGTAACACAGTCTATCAAACAGTTTATGAAAGATGGTGGCTTAATTATGAATTACACAGGCCATGCCAATACTTATGCTTTAGCTCATGAGAAAGTCCTAGAAAAAGAGGATATCTATATGTGGAATAATGGATATCACTTACCCCTTTTTATTACCGCTACATGTGATTTTAGTCATTGGGATTTGAAAGAGAATATTTCAGCAGGAGAAGAAATTCTCTTTCATACTAAGGGTGGAGGAATTGCATTATTTACTACCACAAGACTAGTATATTCATCTTCAAACTATCAGTTGAATAAAAATATTTATGAAGAGCTTTTTAACGTTGATTTTAACGGGAACAATCAAAGCTTAGGTGTTGTGATGATGAAAGCTAAACGTAAAACATCAGGTGTTGTTAATAAAAGGAAGTTTTCGTTATTAGGGGATCCTGCTTTGAAATTGATTATCCCAAGATGGCAGGTGGAGACAACCCATATTAACAAAGAGATCGTTACTGGGGAGGATATTACAGTTAAGCTATTAGATCCAATAAGTGTTCAAGGGCAGTTGAATGACGAAAAAGGTAATCCAATTTCTCAAGATGGAGAGATGATGGTCCGTATTTTGGATAAGCCTATTGAAGTGCAAACGCAAGGAAATGGAACAAACGAGATAGAAACTTACACAGAACAAGTCAATGTTTTGTTTCAAGCCAAAGTACCTGTGAAAAATGGTAAGTTTGACTACGTATTTGTTCTACCTAAAGATGTCTCATACCAAGATGGGTATGGGCGTATTTCTTATTATTTTAAGAATGATATAAGTGATGGCGTTGGGGAGTTTTTCCATCTACGAATGGATGGATCTACAGGAACAATTCATGATGATGGTGTTGGACCGGAGGTCTCATTAGCGATTAATGGTAATATCTGGAGTAGTGGAATGACCATAAGTGAAGAACCTACTTGGAATTTTACTTTATTAGATGCTGATGGGATTAATACATCGCTATCAAGTGTAGGACATCAAATGGTTCTAATTCTAGATAATGATAACACCAAACGTTATGTCTTAAACGATGGATTTGAGTTTAATGATGGAGATTTTACTCAAGGTACGATAACGTGGAAACCTTTAGGCCTTTCTCAAGGAAAGCATCATTTTAAACTGAAGGTTTGGGATCTCATGAATAATTCTAATATCATTGAGGGGGACGTGATCATTGCACCTATTTTAAATGTTAGAATGACTTCTGTTTATCCCAACCCAACAACGGGAGTTGTACGTGTTGTTCTAGAGAATAACATGGCCTATACGACAGTGAATGGTGTATTCGAAATCCTTGACTTTACTGGAGCATCTAAGTGGAGTCAAGATATTTCTATTACACAAAGTTATTTTGTTCATCAGATTAACCTAAATGAGGTGGGTATCACAAACCCTGGGGTATATTTTTTAAGATTAAAATCAGTCAATGTAAATGGAGCTGAATCGATTGTGACAAGTAAAATTATTTTACAATAAATTATAAGTAGTAAATACTATTTCTAATGTTATGACGTTATGAAGTCATAGAAATTACGTATATACTATATTAAATACACGGATAACCATGAGTTTAAAATATAAGACGAATCGTTTTTGGCATACGATGTTAGGACTATTTGTATTTGTTGGAGGAATATCTGTTCAAAATGTGAATGCACAAGAACAACAGGGAAGCACAATAACTTCATCAAAGATTATTAGTAGTGCTGTTCCTTTTTTAACGATTTCACCAGATACACGTGCCGGTGGTATGGGAGACTTGGGGGCCGCAACGTCGCCAGATGTGAATTCCCAACATTGGAATCCATCAAAATATGCCTTTATTGATGGAACTTCTGCAGTGGGAGTTTCGTATATACCATGGTTGCGAAATTTGGCAGATGATATGAGTATCATGTACTTGTCTGGATATTATCGTTTGGATGATCAGCAAGTATTGAGTTCTTCTTTAAGGTATTTTAAATATGGTAGTATCACCTTGACGGATGAACAAGGGCAGCAATTGGGTTCTCAAAATCCAAATGAGTTTAGTTTTGATATTGGTTATAGTAGAAAGCTGAGTGATCATTGGAGTGGAGCTGTAGTAGCTAGGTATATTGATTCTAGAGTAAATAATAGCGTGGAAGGCGCTGAGCCAGGAAGAGCTTATGCTGCTGATATTGCATTTTTCTATACCAATACTTGGTCTAGACATCGTTTCGATCGTACTTTTACTGCTGGAATTAATTTTTCTAATATCGGTTCTAAAATATCTTTCGATGGGGGTACCCATGAAAGCTTTCTTCCTGCTAATATGCGTTTAGGACTTGGTTACTCTATGGAGCTTGATAAGTACAATAAAATTGTAATTAATGCAGACATAAGTAAACTAATGGTGCCAACGCCTAATCAGACTTTAATCGAAAGTAATAATGAAACTGTAGTTTCTATTAATACAGGAGTCGACCAAGGGGTTATTAGTTCTATATTCAGCTCATTTGGAGATGCACCAGGTGGTTTTACTGAGGAATTACAAGAGTGTCAACTATCTCTTGGTGTCGAGTATTGGTATGCGAATCAGTTTGCACTTCGTACTGGATACTTCTATGAAAACGAAGAGAAAGGAAACCGTAAGTATATAACAGCAGGTGCTGGGGTAAAGTTAACGAGTTTCATACTTGATTTTGCATATATGATTCCTACAGAACAAAATCATCCATTGGCTAACACCTTGAGATTTTCTATTACCTTTGATATTGGTAGTATGTTGAATTCAGGACGTTAACTAATATTTCACCAAGATGAAAAAAATAAGAGTAGGATTAGGATATGATGTTCATGCTTTAGCACCCGGTGAATCATTATGGTTAGGAGGTATTGAGTTAAAGTATGAGTTAGGAACAGTTGCACACTCAGATGGAGATGTATTATTACATGCAATATCAGATGCCATTTTAGGTGCTGCGAAACTACGTGATATTGGTTATCACTTTCCTGATACTTCTGTTGAGTATAAAGGTGCGGATAGTAGCGTACTACTAAAGGAGTGCGTTAGAATGGTGGAAGAAAAAGGCTATGTGATTGGTAATGTAGATGCCACTATTGCTGCCCAGAAACCAAAACTAATGCCTTACATTCCTCAGATGGAGGTTGCTATAGCTAAAACACTAGGAGTCGACGACGAAGATGTTTCAGTGAAGGCTACAACCACCGAAAAATTGGGCTTCGAAGGACGCCAAGAAGGGATATCTGTACAAGCTGTGGTCCTTCTATATCAGAAGTAAATATTTATTTTAGATAATATAGGAGCTGTTTCATATCATGAGACAGCTCTTATTTTTATGGGGTGGTTTATTTTGCGTTTAAGAAGAATTTAGAGAAGGTCGTAGTTTTAATGAATCATGACATCATCATGCCTGAATAATGTGATTAAACCGTCTTAATAAATTAATTAAGGGGGGTTCTTTAGTAATAATATATTGAGTAGATGAATATACATGTATAGTACTTCCAAAGTAGTCGTCGTAGATCCTTTACTTATGTTTGTGAACTATATTACAATAGAAATTATTGGATATAAAAAAAGAAGATCAAATGATCTCCTTTTTATAGAGCGGGAGACGGGATTCAAACCCGCGACCCTCAGCTTGGAAGGCTGATGCTCTATCAGCTGAGCTACTCCCGCAAATATTTTCTTTCTAGTGTGGGGAGAGCAGGATTCGAACCTACGAAGTCGTAAGACAGCAGAGTTACAGTCTGCCCCAGTTGGCCGCTTTGGTATCTCCCC
>JAONJW010000053.1 GCA_028377305.1 Prolixibacteraceae bacterium
ACACATTGAAGATATTCCACCCCAATGTGTTTTTTATATAATATTCTATATCTTTTCGTTCATTTGAATCCAATCTATAACAGACTGGAATCTATAGTCCGTAAATTTTCCCCAATCGCTTAACTTTTTGATTCTATATCTGGATAGTAATGGGGCGGTAATCCCACATAGATAGCAACAGAAATCATGAATAGAGAAAGGAGCCTTGTAATTTGACAAGAACTGTTCTTTGATATCCTGATAAGAGAAGGAGGTGAAATCTTCTTTTACAACCCTTTCAGGAATAGGTATGGTCGTTCCTTGGCAATTAGAGCAATGTCCACATTCGGTCCATGAGGTGTTTTGTCCAAAATATTCTGTAAGTTGATGGTAAAAGCAGGTTTTAGATTCAATTAATTCAATCACTTGGTTGATTCTAAATATTTCTCCTTTTTCCTTATTCTTAAATAATTGGTATAGGTGGTCAATAAGCTCTGATTTCGAATAGTTTTGCGGAGGGGTAACCCTATATACTTCCATCATTTTTTTTGTCTCTAAATCGATCCATTGTTGTTCTGTAAAATAATCTAGAGCATTGACAACCCTTTCTCTTGTGGCTTTAGGAGATCCTTTTTCTATTTTATCAAAATCTACGTTATACCATATCCTAGCTTTATCGGAATAGGTGAATATATCTTTTATAAATTGGAGTCGCTCACCAGTGAAATTGGATGCAATCTCTTGTGGTGTAACACGGTTTTTAAAACGGTATTCCGCATAGTAGCTATGGGTTGGAGAGATCACTCCGAGAGCTTCAAGGTAGACCAATGCTGTTTTTAATGGTAGCTGCTTGATGCTATAACGAATAGAAGTTTGATAGATGTTTGTTTCCCAGCTTGTACCATTGTCTAGAATGTTATCTACCAATTTCTCTAGGGATGTAGGACTCGGGGTGTCTCCGTATACAAAGTTTTCAAGGGTCTGAATATGATCGAGGTTTCCTAGGATGGTGCACTTTGATTCTTTTCCATCTCTCCCAGCCCTACCAATTTCTTGTGACAGTCCCTCCAAGGATTTAGGAAGATCATAATGAATTACTCTACGAATATTTGATTTATCTATCCCCATTCCAAATGCAATGGTTGCTACGATTATGTCAATCTCGCCTTTCATGAAAAGCTCTTGTGTTTCTCTTCGAAGATCATTTGATAGTCCAGCATGATAAGGTCTTGCACAATACCCTTTTTCAACAAGCTGTGTTGCTACTCTTACTGCTGTTTCTTGCAGGGTGACATAGATGATTGTTGGTGCTTTGGGATTTGTCGAGAAGAGTTGACATAGATAGTTCAACTTATCTTCGATGCTTGTTCCGACCACATTAATGTTGAGGTTGCCTCTGTAAAATCCAGTGGAAATAACATCTTCGTCGGAAATATGGAATTTTTTACAGATATCTTTCTGTACTATCTTAGGTGCAGTTGCAGTTAGCAAGAGTATCTGAGGAAACCCAAATTGTTTTTTATATTCTGGTAATTTTATATAATCTGGTCGAAAGTTATGTCCCCATTCTGATATACAGTGAGCTTCATCAACAACAAGCATAGAGAGAGTCAGCGTGTGTAGGAAATTGCGGAATCTTTCATTTTTGAATCTTTCAACAGAAACAAATAGTATTTTATGTCTTTGTTCAACCAACTCATGCTTTATTTGTTGTGCTTGAGTAGGGGTTAATGTGGAGTCTATCTTAACGGCTGAAATATTTCTCGAATGAAGAAATGCTAATTGGTCATCTATCAGTGCAATGAGTGGAGAAACGACTACAGTAAGTCCTGGAAGAAGGAGTGCTGGTAGTTGGTAGCATAGAGACTTACCACTTCCAGTAGGAAAAATAGATAAAACAGATTTTCCTGAAAGAATACGGGTTATGACCTCTTCTTGTCCTTCTCTGTAATGAGGGAAACGGAATGTATTCTGAAGTACGTTTAGATGTATTTTAGATGAATCCATGAATTAAATAATAATATGAAAATATTGGATGGAACAAATATGAGACGAATAAAGTTTATATTTACGTCATTAACAAAAGTAAAAAATAATGAATCAACGTACTAAAAATATATTGATAGGGATTAGTTTTATCCTTCTAGCATTGCTGTTGTGGTATTTTAGTGATATTGTGGTCTATATTTTGATCGCTTCAGTCTTGAGTGTTTTAGGTAGACCCATCAAGAATTTATTAGATAAAATTCATATACGAAAATATCGAATGGGAGCCAATTTAACGTCAGGATTAACGTTATTTGCCCTATGGGTTATTATCATTGGTTTCTTTTCCTTTCTGATACCATTGTTTGCATCGGAAGCCAAAGAGCTTTCTAATGTTAATGTACATTCTGTGGTGGCATATATCTCAGATGCTTCATCTCAGCTGTCTACAAACTATCCGTTCATTAAACTTCCAGAATTAGACGAGCAGAGTCTTTTAGAGATGGCTAAAGGTGAATTCAGTCAAGTGTTTGATCTTACTAAGGTGTCGAATGTTTTTGGATCAGTTTTTGGTACCTTGGGTAATATTATGATACTGTCTTTTTCTGTGAGTTTTATACTGTTCTTCTTTTTGAGGGATGAGAATATGTTTACAGATGGAATTATGCTTTTTGTCCCGAATGAGTATGAAACAAAGGTAAAAAAGATTCTTCATTCTACCTCTTCGTTACTAAAACGATATGTGATAGGGATTATTTTAGAGATCTTGGGGATCATGATCTTTGACATTGTTGGTTTTACGGTGATAGGCTTAGGATTCTCTCATGCAGTGGTTGTGGCAACTTTTGCAGGATTAATGAATGTGATACCATACATTGGCCCCTGGTTAGGTGCTATGTTTGGAGTGCTTGTTGCAATTGCAACCAATGTCCATACACCATTTATGGAAGTTACCTTCCCATTGATCGGGTTGGTCCTATTGGTGGCAGGTCTATCACAGGTTGTCGATAATATTGTCTTCCAGCCACTGATTTACTCAAATAGTGTGAAGGCACATCCACTAGAGATTTTTTTAGTAATTCTAATGGCCGGATCAATAGCAGGTATTCCTGGTATGATTCTAGCTATTCCTGGATATACTGTTATAAGGGTTGTATTACGTGAGTTCTTTTATGGTTTCTCTTTTGTTCGGAAATTGACACAAGGGATGGGAATTTCCGATGACTGATATCTTTCCCTCATATAAATACAAGAAGGTGAAGTGGTAAAACTTCACCTTTTTGCTAGAATATTCTAAAATTTAGTTGACTAAACCTTGTTATTTTTCTTAGAGCTGAATCTAAAGGAATTATTCCATTATAGATTGGAAGATTATATTTGCGTTTGAATTTTTTTCCTTTTCTCCATCTTAAAATAGATGGGATCTCTCTGTAGAAGTCTAAGTGAGCTTTTAAAACAGATGGTATTAGTTTATATTCTCCTGAGAATAGAAATACTACTGAAGCTATTCCATCTAAAATCATTCTATGGATAAGAGTAGGAAACCATTCCGTTGTATGTAGGTTCCGCGCTAAAAGAAATAAATTGTTTCGGAAGTTTAGATATGTTTTTTTTGGATTCCCATATGGTAATGATCCTCCTCCAAGGTGAAAGACTTTCGATTGTGGCTCAACTTTAATGGTAACTCCAAGATTTTGAGCCCGCCAACATAAATCAATTTCCTCCATATGTGCCCAATAAATAGTGTCAAAACCATCTAATTCGTGCCATAGGTTAGACCGAATTGCAAGACATGCTCCTGATGCCCAGAAGATTTGTTGTGAATCATCATACTGTTTTTCATCTTTCTCTATATGATCCATTATACGTCCTCTGCAGAATGGATATCCAGCTTTATCAAGATACCCGCCAGCTGCACCTGCATATTCAAAGTGATCTTTCCTTTTATCATCCATTATCTTTGGTTGTATTATCCCTACCTCTGATTGAGTGTTGAAAAGGTTCATGAGAGCTTCTAACCATCCTGATGATACACAAATATCAGAGTTTAAAAGGATGAATACGTCAGTATCTATATGTTGCAATGCTTTGTTATAGCCGTGGGCAAAACCGTAGTTTTTATCAAGAGCAAGCCACTCTATGGTATTAAATTTATTTACCACACATTTGCTTTGATCATTGGAACCATTATCTGCCACAATAAGTCGGCAATTTTTGTAGGTTGAATGTTCCACTAATGAAGGAAGATATTCTTCTAATAATGTCTCCCCATTCCAATTTAGTATGACAATAGCGACAGATAGTTCCGATTGTTGCATGAAATTTTTCGTTAATTTAAAAGATATGAAACGATAGCAAAGGTAAACTGTTTTTAATCGACTACAAAGTGCATATGTTAGGTATTTTAGTCTTTTGGATTCATCGTAAGGGTGCACCTTGTATAGACTAGATCTGTTATAATTATCATCATTAGAGGCCGCCCTCTGTTAAAAAGGGAAGCCTCTTCTATCTGTAATGTCTCGAAATATTAATAGAGTATTATTCGTCTTTAGTTATCAGTAATGGTGCTCTTTAGTATTGCTTTTTCTTTTTTATGTTTCCATCTCTTATGTGACCATAACCAGAACTCAGGTCGACGTTGGATCATCTTTTCGAGGTGTCTTGTGCTTTTTTCTGTGATAGCATATTGCTCTTCATCTTTTGCCCTATCTGTAATAAGAGAAAACTTTATATGATAGTGTCCACGTTCTGGTTTTTGGATTTCGGCTGCCACTACAACAGCATCTAGTTTTTTAGCAATTTTCTCTACACCAAGAAAAATAGGCGTATCTTGATTTAAGAACTTTGTCCAATATTGGATATTATCTCTCTTAGGAGTTTGGTCATTAATGAATGCTGAGACAGATGGAATTCCTTTTCTCGAATCATTGTATATTTTTCTGAATATTGTATTTTTTTCAATTGGTTCTGCTCCAAATCTACTTCTTAATCGAAAGTAAAACTTGTCAAATGCTTTGCTATGTAGAGGTTTATAAACAGGATAATAGCTGTGATCAATCAAATACCTTAAACAGCACATCCATTCCCAGTTGTTATAATGTCCTAGGGAAACAATGATCTGTCTTCCGTTATTAATATAGTTTAGTAAAAGGTCTTCATTTTCTACGGTGACTCTTCTTGAAACTTCTTCTTTTGAGATATCAGAAAAGTATAAAGTTTCAACAGCTAAATCAGAAATGTGGCTGTAGAACTTTTTCTCTATCTCCTTTATTTCAGAGATAGAACGTTCCGGAAATGAATTGATTAGATTCTGTCGTACAATTTTTCTTCTATACCTTATGATATGATAAGTAAAGATATAATTGAAGTCAGAGAAGATATAATGTACTCTTAAAGGGAGAAAATTTGTCGTACGAGTGACTACTCTTATGATAAAATATATAATTTTTTGCATCGCGTCAATTTTTCAAGATCAAGAAATGGTTATTTGTTGATGTGAATTTTAGTCTAATCAAAAAATGTACCATCCTGTATAAGAGAATGGCTAAATGTTCAAAGCATATTAAATATATAACTTTTATAAGGAATATCCATAAGAAAGTTATAGAGTGTTATGCTATTTTTACATATGTGTTAAAAATAGATACTCTAAACAAAGTGAACGTTTGACACTACATATATCCCGTTTAAATATATTTCTGAAATTGACATGGTGGATACGTCATTTTGTATCCATCGATGGGATATAAGTATAACAAGAACTCATGACTAGAGACGAAATTCCAAAGGTGTTTGAGGTACAATTGATTAAATATTTTTCAAAGTAGTCGTTTTTAAAATAAAAGTATTCTACCTCTCTAGCTATATAGTTAATATGTCCACACTTTTTTTTATTTTTGTGTCCTTGGAGAAAAAGATAAATATTGAAAATTAATATATAATAGAATAATTGATGGAAATACCTGGCAAGTACAATCCGGTGGATGTTGAAAGTAAGTGGTATAAATTTTGGATGGACAATAAAATGTTTCATTCAGAGCCAGATGAGAGAGAACCTTATACAATCGTAATTCCTCCACCAAATGTCACAGGAGTTTTGCATATGGGGCATATGTTGAACAATACGATTCAAGATATTTTGATTCGTCGTGCTCGAATGCAAAACAAGAATGCTTGTTGGGTTCCTGGAACAGATCATGCTTCTATTGCAACGGAGGCTAAAGTTGTTGGTCGACTTAAGGAGCGTGGAATTGAAAAAACTGATCTTGAACGAGAAGAGTTTTTAAAACATGCATGGGATTGGACTGATGAGTATGGTGGAATCATTCTTGAACAGCTTAAGACATTAGGTGCTTCTTGTGATTGGGATCGTACAAGTTTTACGATGGATGAACCGCGCTCAAAAGCTGTTATCTCTTCATTTGTAGATCTATTTAATAAAGGGTTTGTTTATCGTGGGGTAAGAATGGTTAACTGGGATCCAGCTGCATTGACAGCTGTTTCAGATGAAGAAGTTATCCATAAAGAGGAGCAGAGCAAGCTTTACTATTTACGTTACCAAATTGAAGGAACAGAAGAGTATGTAACTATTGCTACTACTCGTCCTGAAACTATCTTAGGCGATACTGCGGTTTGTATCAATCCTAATGATGATCGCTTCAAGCACCTTGCAGGAAAGAGTGTTATTGTTCCTCTTGTAAATCGTAAAATTCCTATTATTCAGGATGAATATGTGGATATGGAATTTGGTACTGGTTGTTTGAAAATAACTCCAGCTCATGATGTGAATGACTATGAGATTGGACTAAAATATAACTTAGAGTCAATCGATATCTTTAATGATAATGGAACAATAAATGATAAAGTAGGATTGTTTGTTGGAGAAGATCGTTTTGATGTTCGAAAGAAAATTGTTCCTCAATTAGAAGATATTGGGAACCTTGTTAAGGTTGAGGATTACGTGAACAAAGTAGGTTACTCAGAACGTACTAATGTTGTGATTGAACCGAAATTGTCAGCACAGTGGTTCCTTAAAATGAGTGAACTAGCGAAACCAGCTCTAGAAAATGTGATGAATGACGAGATCGAATTTCACCCAAAGAAATTCAAGAATGTATATCGTCATTGGATGGAGAATGTAAAGGATTGGTGTATTTCTCGTCAGCTTTGGTGGGGACATCGTATTCCTGTCTACTATCTAGAAGATGGATCTTATGTTGTAGCCAACGACATGGATGAAGCAGTTAAGATAGCTCAGGAAAAAACTGGTAATGCATCTCTTACTGCAGATAACCTGCGTCAAGATGAAGATGTTCTTGATACATGGGCTTCTTCTTGGTTATGGCCTATCTCTCTTTTTGATGGTGTAGACAATCCCGATAACGAAGAGTTCAACTACTACTATCCAACCAATGACCTAGTGACAGGTCACGATATCATCTTCTTCTGGGTTGCACGAATGATAATTGCGGGTTACCAGTTCAAAGGAAAGATGCCATTTAAGAATGTCTATTTTACAGGAATGGTGAGAGATAAACAACGTCGTAAGATGTCTAAATCTCTTGGTAATTCACCTGATCCACTTGATCTAATGGCTAAGTATGGTGCAGATGGAGTCCGTGTAGGTATGTTGTTATGTTCTCCTGCTGGTGGGGACCTACTTTTCGATGAGTCTTTGCCAGAACAAGGAGCTAATTTTACAACAAAGATATGGAACTCATTCCGATTAGTTAATGGTTGGAATGTTGATGAAACAATTCCACAGCCAGCTTACGCCGCAAAAGGCGTTGAATGGTTTAATAATAAGCTGGATCGTGTTATTGCAATTATCAATACTAATTTTGATCAATATCGCCTTTCCGAAGCATTGATGTTATTATATAATACCTTTCGTGATGAGTTCTCTGGGTGGTTATTAGAGGTTGTGAAACCTGCATATCAACAACCAATCGATGCGAAAACCTATGGAGAGGTACTTGCAATATTTGATAAGTTGTTACGAATTCTTCATCCATTTATGCCTTTTATCACCGAAGAGATTTGGCAATTACTTCAAACTCGTAAAGATGGTGCATCAATTATGTTGGCATCATGGCCTGAGACCGGTGACGTTAATGAGCAACTAATTACAGATTTTGAGGATCTTAAAGAAGCTGTTGCAGGTATTCGTACGATTCGTAAAGAGAAGAATATCGCTAACAAAGAAGCTTTAGAATTATCGATTCTTGCTGGAGATAAAGGATATCATGCAACATTAAACCCTGTATTTGAGAAGATCGCAAACTTATCCTCTTTAGAGGAGGTTACTGAGGAGATGAGTGGTGCTTTATCATTCCTTGTGAAGTCAACACAGTTCTTTTTACCTTTGGGTGATTTAGTAAATGTGGAGGAAGAACTTGAAAAACTAGCAGCAGAATTAAAGTATACGGAAGGATTTCTAAAGACTGTAATGAAGAAGCTAGATAATGAGAAATTTGTTAATGGTGCTCCTGAAAAGGTGGTAGAGATAGAGAAAAAGAAACAAGCCGATGCGGAAGAGAAGATACGTGTTATTAAAGAACGTATGGCTTCATTGAAGTAGACCTAATATTTTCTTTAGTAAAAAGGTAGTCTGTCAAGACTACCTTTTTTGTTTTATCTACTATCAATCATTATGATATTTATCCTTCAAAAGGTCTCAACTCTGTTCATGTGAGGTCCTTCTTGTAGGAATTAGTAATTACTGATTTTTATCATTTCTTTTCCGGAGGAAGCGGTATCCACGAATCAACAGGACCAACAGCATCTGTTGTTGTAGGATTGTTTTCTGGTGGAAGCGGTATCCATGAATCAACTGGACCAGTAGCATCTGTCGTTGAAGGGTTATTCTCTGGAGGAAGTGGTATCCATGAGTCAACAGGACCAGCAGCATCTGTCGTTGAAGGGTTATTCTCTGGAGGAAGTGGTATCCACGAGTCAACAGGACCAGCAAAATCTGTAGTCAATGCATTCTTTTGCATCTTAGTGTTTTGAGTGTCTAACTCATCCATGCTGTCCATCAGATCATTGGAACAGCTAAAGCCTAGCATAACAATGCTTAGCATAAGGAAAAACTTTTTCATGTTCAGGTTTGTTTAAATTAAATATATTTGGTTTTAGCATTCTAAACAATAGGATGCTAAAACCAAAATGTTATGTTATATATGTATAACTTCATCATAAGCTGCTGCTGCAGCTTCCATTATTGCTTCACTCATTGTAGGATGAGGGTGGATTGCATTAATAATCTCATGAGCAGTTATTTCGAGATCTTTACCAACCACTAGTTCTCCAATCATCTCAGTTACATTTGCACCAATCATATGGGCCCCTAATAATTCTCCATATTTTTCATCAAAGATAAGCTTAACAAAACCTTCCTTGGTGTTAGATGCACTTGCTTTCCCTGAAGCAGAGAAAGGAAATTTTCCTATCTTGATATTGTGCCCTAGCTCTTTGGCTTTAGCTTCTGTTAGACCAACAGAGGCAACTTCCGGCGAGGAATAAGTACAACCAGGAATATTATTATAATTGATTATACGAGGTTTCTTCCCCGCAATCTTTTCTACACAAACAATACCTTCTGCAGAAGCAACATGTGCAAGAGCTTGACCTTTAACTATATCTCCGATGGCATATACCGAAGGAATATTCGTTTGGTAGTAATCGTCAACGACTACTTTATCATTCTCTACTTTTATCCCAACTTGTTCGAGGCCAATGTTTTCAATATTGGGAGTTACTCCTACTGCTGAAAGAACAATTTCAGCTTCAATAGTCTGTGTTCCTTTCTTGGTTTTAACTGTAGCAACACTACCGTTTTCAGTTATTTCAACTTGCTCCACGGCAGCATTGGTCATCACTTTAATACCAGATTTCTTAAAACTACGTGCCAACTGCTTAGAAACTTCTTCGTCCTCGTTAGGAACAATATTGGGAAGAAATTCAACGACTGTTACTTTTGTTCCAATAGAGTTGTAAAAGTCAGCGAATTCACATCCAATTGCACCAGATCCAACAATAATCATGCTTTTAGGTTGTTTAGGAAGAGTCATTGCTTCCCGATAACCAATTATATTCTTGCCATCTTGTTTTAGATTTGGAAGTTGTTTTGAACGCGCCCCTGTTGCTAATATAATATGGTCTGCTTCAATAACTTGTTTTTGATTGTCATTATCGGTCACTTCAACTTTATTAGGTGAAATCAACGTTCCGTTACCTATAATAGTTTCAATCTTGTTTTTATTCATCAAGTAGTCGATCCCCTTACTCATCCCTGATGCTACACCTCGACTCCTTTCAATAACTTTTGCAAAATCGATGGAAGGTTCTGAAGGTAAAGAAATACCATACTCCATAGCATGTTTCATCTGATCAAACACATGAGCACTTTTAAGAAGTGCTTTGGTTGGGATACACCCCCAGTTAAGACAAACTCCACCAAGGTTCTCTCTTTCAATAATCCCAACTTTGAATCCTAGTTGTGCAGCTCGGATTGCTGCAACATATCCTCCTGGTCCACTTCCCAGAACAATAATATCGTATTTTGTCATGATTTTTTGTGTTTTTATAATGCTTTAATTCACAGCCTAAAACAAACATTAGGACTATATGTTCTAACGAAGTACTAAAAATCTTCATACAAATAACATGCTAAAGGTCATAGTATCCGACTCTAATTGCCTTGTTTATAATGACTTTTTCTATACAACAGATTAAGGTAAAAGTTCTGCTAACTTCTTCTCAAGTTCATTTCCATTAATGCCTTTTGCAACAATCATTCCATTAGGATCTATCAAGTAATATTTCGGTATACTTGGAACATTATATAGTTGAGCTAATTCAGCTTTCCATACTTTGAAATCACAAGTGTGATTCCAAGTGAACCCAAAATCTTTAATTCCTTTTTTCCATTTAATCTCCTCTTTGTCTAATGAGATTCCAAAGATTGTAAAGTTCTTGTTTTTGTATTTGTTATATATTTTAACAAAAATGGGTGCTTCTTTTCGACAAGGACTACTCCATGATGCCCAAAAGTCTAAAAGTACATATTGTCCTTTGAATGAATCTAAAGTAATGGTATTTCCTTGGATGTCAATAACTGAGAAATTTGGTGCTTTTTGACCTACTGCGGTCTTTCTATCTTCTTTAATTTTCTGAATAAGTGTTTCGACGACAGGTGAATTTGGAAAGTTTGTTTTGAACGATTTCGCCAATGCCTCTTTTTTTTGAAGATCCATTCTCGCATAGAGATCATAAGTTGACATATAAACAGCTACATGAGAGTCTAAATGATCATCTACAAATTGGATCTTCAATTCTATGAGTTGATTGCTTTGTTCAATAGTATTTTCACGAAGCTCACTCTTTTTAACTGGATCTTGCTCTGCATGGTATGCTTTAATCAGTGGTTGAATTCGGTCCTCTATTTTCTTCTGTTCTGCATTTAGTTCATTGATTAGGTCTTGGGAATCTGATCCTTCAATTCGAATCTGATCTGGTTCAGAAATATTACCTATTATAGTAATATCGTCATTCTCAACATAAAGCTTAATATTCCTTGGATTTGCACCAGTTGGCCCAATAAACATAAGTGTAGGATAGTCCACTTTACCTTCAAATTCGAAATGCCCATCAATAACTTCAGCGGTATCGATTTTAGATAAAGAGTTATTTTCAACGACTTGAAGGAAGATAGTTCCATCTTTTATTCCTGTGATGTCCCCTTCGATATCAAAGGTTGTCGGTTGACAGCCAGCTAAGATAAATAGGCAGAATAGTAGATATATGATCTTTTTCATTGTAATTGTGCTTTATTAACTTAATAATTCGCTACTTAAATTTACCATTATTTTTTATTAAAAGCATTTTGCACACGCAAAAGTTTTATATGTTTTAATATTTTTATAAAATATTGAAGATTTGTACGGGACGATTGTTTTCAAATATTAAATTCCACCTCCTAAATGATCTAAATTAATTTAAGGTTTTATATGAGTAGAAAAACTAACTGATGGAATAATTGAAGAAGATTTGATTTTGTGAAAATCAATAGAAATAGTAAACATTATCAACTTTATTCTTACTTTTATATAGATTGATTTGAGACGACTTCAATTTCATAATATATTGTTGTTGGATTTATAAAAACATAAACCAGATGGAAAAAGTGAAGATATCGGCTGTATCCTATTTAAACAGCAAACCGATGATTCATGGAATCATGAAAGATCCTATTATTAATAATATTGATCTATCGCTAGACCACCCTGCTGATTGTGCAAATAAGCTTATGACTAGGGAGGTTGATTTGGGGCTAATTCCTGTGGCTATACTTCCACGGTTAAAAGATTCCCATATTATTTCTGATTTCTGTATTGGAGGTAATGGACCTGTTCATACTGTAGTAATTGCAAGTAATGTTCCTCTTCATGAGATCCATACAATATATTTGGATTATCAGTCCCGTACTTCGGTGATGTTATGTAAAATTATGTGTCGATTCTTTTGGAATATAGCTCCTGAATTTAAACCTGCCTATAAGGGATATCATCAAGAGGTTATTGGAGGGAAAACGGCAGCAGTGGTTATAGGAGATCGAGTTTTCGATATAGAGGGAAAGTATAAGTTTATGATTGACCTCTCTGATATGTGGAAGAAATCTACAGGAGAACCTTTTGTTTTTGCTGCATGGGTAGCCAACAGAACTATTGACCCATCATTAATAGAGGGACTAAATAGAGCTCTTAAGTACGGTTGTACAAATCTTAAGGAAACGATTGATATTTATCAACCCCTTTTCCCGAAAGTTAATATCGCTAAATATTTTGAAGAAGAGATTGTCTATGATATGTCTGAAGAGATGCATCGTGGTCTCGACCTCTTTTTACAGTATATTCATAAAATAGAAAACGAATAAATATGAGTAAGAGAATATATCTGCTTTTTATAATGTTAATATTTTGTGTCGCTTCTCAAGTTGGGGTTGCGAAACAAAAAAAAATACTATCATACAAGCTAAAGGATGAGATTAATAGTGTAAGTTGGTATGATACAAGAAAAGCTTTTGAACAGGCGGAAGCAGATAGTGTTGATGCTATTTTGATTTTGATGAATACTTATGGAGGAAGGGTGAAGGACGCTGATTCAATACGTTCAAGAATTCTTCGTTCTTTTATTCCTGTATATGTATTTGTTGATAATAACGCAGCCTCGGCTGGGGCAATGATTTCGTTGGCATGTGACTCAATTTATATGTCACCAAGTGGAAGTATCGGCGCAGCAACAGTCGTTGGCTTAGATGGAGCTGCTATGCCAGATAAGTATCAGAGCTATCAAAGAGCTACTATGCGTGCTACAGCTGAAGCCAAGGGTAAAATTATTGATGAGAACAACAATGAAGTGTGGCGTCGTGACCCAATGATTGCTGAAGCAATGGTCGATCAAGATATTGTGATTGATGGAGTTAGTGAAAAAGGTAAGGTGTTAACTTTCACTGCTGATGAAGCACTTAAATATCGGTATTGTGATGCCATTGTACTTTCAGAACAAGATCTGCAATTGCGTTTAGGATATGATAAAGCGCAAATAAAATCATTTGAATTGTCTGGTCAAGACAAATATGTTCGCTTTTTCGCATCTCCATATATCCCCACGATCATTGTTACATTTTTATTGATCGGTCTATTTTCTAGCTTTAAAATGCCAGGTCTTTTCACCCCATTCTTAATGATTATTGGATTTGGAGCACTGTTCTTTATTCCACTATTTTTATTTGGTTATGCTTCCACTTGGGAGATCCTAATATTTATGGCAGGAGTTACTTTACTATTCTTTGAGATTTTTATTATTCCAGGGTTTGGTTTCACGGGAATATCTGGAATTCTATGTATCATAACATCACTTGTCCTCGCTATGGTGGATAATGATACATTTAATTTTGAGTGGGTAGAACCTGATGCATTGTCTACAGCCTTAACGATTGTGTTGGGGGCGTTGTTAGTCGCTCTTGGTGCGATGTTATATATTGGAAATAGATTCTCAACAATGGATTCCCCTCTTTTCCGTAAACTAGCACTTCATACAAAGTTAGATGGTGATGCTACTATAAGTATGGTATTATCTAATGAAGAGACTTCTCTTATTGGATGTGAAGGGGTGGTTGTCACAGACCTTCGTCCTATTGGAAAGGTGAATATCGGTGAAGAATATTACCAAGCAACAAGCATATCAGGAATGCTAATAAAAGGTGATCGAGTGATTGTAAGAAAGAGGTCGATGGGGCAACTTGTTGTTCAAAAGTTAATAATAAAAGACAGCTAGGTTTTTAATATTCGGTTTAGGTTTTTAATATTCTGGAAAAGCCTCAATACCAGATCTTGGTATTGAGGCTTTTTTTGGATTATATGTCCTTATCTAATGTGAATATTTAAACAATTTGTGAGGCAAATAATTGTTATTTATGGTTTCACCTGGTTGAGAGTTTCATAATTATATAATTCATAGTTTTTTATTATACTTTATGAACAAGCCATGTAGGTTGATATTGCCTTACTTATTTGTTTGGATTATTTTTATGTAGACCTGAAAATATCCGTTATCAGATAGTTATAAAGTCTACAAAATAATAATGCTTGCATCAAGCAAATAAAGTTTAACTAGTTTTTGCTTATAATAACTATATTTTATATTATTGTTGCATATGTAAAATATATCTAGTTGCACTTTGATTGAAATAGTACTTCTTATTTACCCTTTGTATTTAAATATTAGAGACCTATTTTTAAAATATTTAGTATGTGATATAATAATATGGCGTAGGATAGTAATCGTTTCAGCTGGGTTGTACAGATATACATATATAACCAAAAAATGTACTAATTATGAGAACAACTATCCTACTGCTATTAATGACAATTATAGGCAGTAATTTTGGATTTGCTGATGAAAAAAGTAGAACAGATCATGCTATTGCTGTGGTTGTGCAGAAACACCGTTTTACTGTAATGATGTCTGAAGATAGTATTGCACGACAATTTTCATTAGACAAGCTATTTGAACTAACCACTCTGAACAATAGAGATGCATTTAATGCCTTAGGAATAATATTTCTTAAAGGGAAAGGAGTCCCTAAAGACAGTCTAAAAGCCTTTGAAATGTTTAAGAGTGCTGCTGACCTCGGATTAAAAGATGCGATGTGTAATCTTGCCAAAATGTACAGAGAAGGAAAAGGAGGTATAGATAGAAATTATCTAGAATCATTTAGGTATTACCAAATAGCTGCAGAACTTGGACATCATCTTGCGATTTATGGTCTTGCTAGATGTTATTTCAATGGTCATGGAGTAAAAAGGGATATTCATCAAGCATATCTATTATATGAAAGAGCGTATGATTATAATATTATTGCAGCTAAATATAGAGTGGGAACATGTCTTTATAGAGGAAAAGGTGTGTCCCAGAACAAAGAGATGGGTTTAAGGCTAGTGAACGAGGTATATAAGGACGGGTTTACTCAGGCAAAGAAATTCTATATAAATAACAACCTTCCTATTCCTTCGGCCCATTAGATTTAGATCATTCGTGAATTCAAGCTTGATTATTGAAGTGTATAAAAGCTATATTTTAGAATATAGTGTTGCATTTATGATTTGAATGCAAGTTTTATGCTATCAGACCAATATTTTAGATAATATTGGTCTTTTTATTTTTAATGAAAAACTGAATATGTATCTCGTTGTTGTTTCCATTAATTAAAACTAAAGATTTATTGATTGGGGCAGTGAGAATTGGTAATTATATTTATAATTCATAATATTGTGACATATGTTAAGTATATAGTTATCCCAATTCGAACTTTAGTGAGATTTTTTATTTTTAAAAAAAAATAAAACTACCATATTCAAGGGAAACTTAATTCAATGGATATCTGCGAAATAAAAAAGCCTCATTGATAGTAGAATTGGTTAACAATCAACCAAACAAAATTTACTAAGTATGAGGATTGTATTATTAACGGTGTTTGCAATGACTTGTTGTTTTCAAATAAGTCTAGCTAACATTGAGAATCAAGGTGATCGAAAAGCTTCTCTAATGGTTCAAAGAGCCCGTTATGTAGTTGAAATGTCTGATGATAGCATTGCTCGTCAAAAGTCATTGATCAAATTAAAAGAGTATGCTACCCAGAATAATAAAGATGCGTACAATGCTCTTGGAATTCTTTATTTGAATGGGAAAGGTCTTCCTAAAGATACGCTTAAAGCTTTTGATATGTTTGAGAAGTCAACAATGCTAGGGCTTAAAGATGGTATGTGTAATCTTGCGAAACTGCTTAGAGAAGGAGTAGGGGGAGTAAAGAGAGATTATGCAGCAGCTTTTAAGTATTATAAAATGGCAGCAGATCTTGGACATCATATTGCAACTTATAGTTTGGCAAGATGTTTTTTTAGAGGTGAGGGAGTAAATAGAGATTTTGAAAAAGCATATGAATTATATTGTAAGGCCAATGATTTCAATTTACCTGCAGCCAAGTTTAGAGTTGGAACTTGTTTATATACTGGCAAAGGTGTTAAGAAGGATAAACAAAGAGGTCTAGTTATGGTACAAGAAGTGTATAAAGAAGGTTTTACTAAAGCTGCTCGATTTCTGAAATATAATAAACTTCCATTAGAGTAATTTCGTTTTGCGTAACCCATCTCTTTTCTATAATTAAATGACTGAAAATATATTTGGAGACTACTTAATACAGGTCCGATCTAAAAATACAGTAATGTTTTTGCAAGTTATACTTGCTTCTACTTCTATATTAGCCATTATTTTTACCATTGCATTGACCAAAGGATATATAGTAATCTTAGGTGTAATATCTATGATACTTATATATATCTTTCTATACTTGTGTTTAGAAAAAAATGCCTCATCTTCAAAGTCTTTTTTACAAGTAAATGATTTGGGGTTTTGTTTTAAAGGAAAATCAGAACTTTGGTATTGGCAAGATGTTAAGTGGTTTAAGATTAAAGAGCATCGAAAGACACTTCGAATGATCATATCAATCAAGATGAAAGATGGCACACGTTTTGATTTTCCTCAGAACTATCCATTTGACAGCAGTGAAGATATTGATGAATATCTTCATTTTTACGATGACATGAAGATTTTTCTTCCACGTTGTACCCAGAAGAGTAATGTATATTATGAAAATAAAGGAGCAACAAAAATACGAAGAACTTTCAGTATATTAACCGTACTTATTCTCACGTATAAAAATATATATACAGAAGAGTTTATGGTTCAGACTATAATGATTTTAATCGGATTGGATGTTTTATTACCTCGATCTCTAGAAATATACAGAAAAAGAATATCTGCAAAGTCTTGAATACTCATTATTAAAAGTGGGGTAATGTAAATGAATTAATCCCCCCCTGTTCGTTGGTGTGAAATCAATGAACAAGGGAGTGTGTATGTATTAATTCATTAGATCAAACAATGTTTCGTATGGAGATAATCCTGAAAGAAGGAGACTAGGCTCTTCTAAGAGCTGTTTTACTTTCACGAGAAAACCAACGGAGTCTTTTCCATCAATAATACGATGGTCATAAGATAAGGCCACATACATCATGGGACGAATCACGACTTTACCATCTTCTGCAATTGGACGTTCAAGGATGTTGTGCATTCCAAGTATTGCAGACTGAGGGGGATTGATAATCGGTGTACTCATCATAGAACCAAATGTTCCACCATTGGTGATCGTGAATATACCACCTTCCATCTCGTCTAAAGTGATTTTCTTATTTCTTGCACGTGTTGCTAAGTCTTTAATCTCCGCTTCTACTTCAGGTATGCTTTTTTGATCGACATCTCGTACTACAGGAACCATCAATCCTTTGGGGGTTTGGACGGCAATACTGATATGATGACGATGATGTACAATAATTTGATCACCATCAATGCTTGCTCCCACCATGGGGTGATGTTTTAGCGCTTCGCTGACAGCTTTGGTAAATAGGGACATAAAGCCGAGCTTAATCCCATGCTTCTTTTGGAAAGCTCCTTGGTATTGTTTGCGTATCTCCATGACCTTATGAAGATTGATCTCATTGAAGGTGGTTAACATGGCTGTCTCATTCTTCACTGACACCAATCTTTGGCTTAGTTTCTTGCGGAGAGCAGACATTGGAATTACCTCATCTTCTTTAGGAATACTACTTTTAAGATTTTCTTTTAAAGTGCTTTGTAATGGGGTGTTTATCACCTGTATCACATCCTTTTTTTGTATGCGTGCCATACCAGCAAGGACCTCCTCAAGATGAAGACCATTCTCTTCTATTACTGCTTGAGCTGATGGGGTGATTTTTATATGTTCATGTTCTGGTTTGACCTCTCTCTTTTGGGGTGCTTTTTTCTCTTCTTTCGGAGCTAATGGAACTTTTTTCACCTCAGCTACCTCTTCTTTTGGTGAGACACCACCTTCAGGAGCTATTGCTTCTGTGTCAATATCTGCTACTTTTGATCCGACCATTACTGTTTCACCCTCTTTCGCGAAAATATGAATTTTCCCTGCGACATCTGCTACTAATTCAAGGGTTGCCTTGTCTGATTCTATCTCTGCAAGGGCTTGGTTCTGTTCGACATATTGTTGATCTTCAACAATCCAGCTGCCAATTTCTACTTCTGTAATGGACTCTCCTGGGGTTGGAACGATTACTGCATACATAGTCTCGGGTTATTTTAAGTCTTTAAATACTTCTGAAATAATATGATTCAAACGAACAATATGTTGTTTTGGCAAACCAGTGGCAGGACTACCACTCTGAGGACGTGTAATAGGGGTTAGTCCTAAATCCATATAATTGAGCGCAATTGAAGGCCATGTGCCCATGTTGTATGGTTCGTCTTGTACCCAAAAATGCTTTTGTGCTTGTGGGTACTTCTTTTGAATAGCCACGATCTCTTCTGATGGTAATGGATATAGCTGTTCCACTCTTACCAGTGCTACTTTATTGTTGTCAAGTGAGTTCATCTTCTCTACTAAATCGGTATATATTTTCCCAGTACAGAATACCACTCTATCCACAATATTCACATCCTCTACTTTCTCTTCGATAAGTGGTTGAAATTCTTTGATCGTTAGTGAATCCAGTGTGTCATATACCAAGGGGTTTCGGAGTAAACTCTTTGGAGTATATATAATCAAAGGGATGCGACAACGAGAGATTACTTGATTACGCAAAGCATGAAATAGATTGGATGGAGAGGTTAAATTTAGTACCCTCATATTGTTATTTGCACATAGTGTTAACATCCGCTCTATTCTTGCCGAAGAGTGTTCTGGACCTTGCCCCTCATATCCATGTGGAAGGTATAGGGTGACTCCATTTTTCAATCCCCACTTCTCTCCAGCACTACTAATATATTGATCAAATATTATCTGAGCACCGTTTGCGAAATCTCCGAACTGCGCTTCCCAAATGGTAAGCCCATCTGGTCTCGCTAGTGCATAACCATATTCAAATCCCAATACACCATACTCTGACAGGTGGGAGTTGAATACATGAAAAGGAACTTTCTTACCTTGGATCGTTTTGAGTGGGAAGTACTTCTTCGCATTATCTTCTCTCACCCATGCCGCATGACGATGAGAGAATGTTCCTCGCTCAGAATCTTGGCCAGAGAGCCTAACGGAGTAGCCTTCATCTAATAGAGATGCATATGCCAACTGTTCTGCTATAGCCCAATCGATAACACCATCAGCGATCATCTTTTTACGATCGTTATTTAGTTTCAATATCTTTTTAAAGAAACTGCCTTCGTTAGATACCTTTGTCATCTCTTCACCTAACTCAATCACTTTCTCTTTCGATAGAGAAGTATCTTCATAGCATATCTTCTCATCTCCATTGGGTAAAATATAGTTGTGTTGTTCTTCCAAGAGGAACTTCTTGATCTTAATACATCCTAAAGCTTTGGATGCCTCTAGATTCTCATCTAAGATATGTTCCACCTCTTCGATCTTCGATACTACGTTCTTTCTTTGAAGTACCCCTTCTGAAATAAGTTTCTCAGCATAGATATCTCGTGGATTCTTATGTTTGGCAATGATACTATATAATTTAGGCTGGGTAAAACGAGGTTCATCTCCTTCGTTGTGACCATATTTTCGATAACATAGGATGTCAACAAATACATCTGAATGGAACTTCTGACGAAACTCCATGGCCAATTTGATGGTGTAGATTACCGCTTCGACATCGTCGCCATTCACATGGAATACAGGACACCTTGTGACTTTTGCCACGTCTGTACAGTAGGTGCTAGATCGACCATCCAAGTAATTGGTTGTAAATCCCACTTGGTTGTTGATCACAAGATGAATCGTTCCACCACATCGATAACCATCCAACTGTGACATCTGTATCGATTCATATACGACCCCTTGGCCTGCAATGGCAGCATCTCCATGAATAACAATAGGTGCAATCTTGTCTTCGTTC
>JAONJW010000054.1 GCA_028377305.1 Prolixibacteraceae bacterium
CCTACAGATTGTAGGCTCTTTTAATTTTAGCTTGAATTAAAATATAGTTGCTGTATAAGGCTATTTCATATTAAAATAGTAATCCCGCAAAACCTATTTTTATTTCGAATTGATTTATACCCAAAGATCTGTCAGAATCCTCTGTGGAAAAGTCCATCATATGATAACCTGCTTCTATAGTTATACCCAAATGTTCTCTAGCTGGAATAATTACACCGCCACCAAAGAAGATATCATTTCCTGAAACATTTGTATTTTGCTCTATACTGCTTTTATCAAATGTTTCCTTATAGTAACGAGCTCCTAGTTTTATGAAAGGAAACACTTGGCTATACTCATTACCAAAGGCTGCTCCTATTTGAGGCCCAATTCCCATAGATGTATTACCAAAATCACCCTGAGACTGATATTTTAAATCAATACCTCCTCCAAGAAAAAAGTTATTTGCAACAAAACAATTTAGTTCTGGCGAAATAGTTAATTGGCTTGTACTTGTATCAGAACCTTCAGCGCTAGTAGAAGTATATCCTGCTGCTCCACCAATCATTATAGAGCCTTTGCTTATAGCATACCTTTGTGCCATAATTGAGTTAGAGCTTAATAGCACTAACAGAATAAATAGTGATCTTAATTTCATTTAATTGATGATTATGTTGGTATTAATATTGTATCCTTCTCTAAAAAGGATAATCCACCTATTAACTACCATAGAATTGTTCTTTGATAAAGACCATTTCTATGGCGATTAATAGCTATTATGTTCCAAAACTACAAAATAGGCATCAATTTAAATACATTATTTAACAAAATTGTATCATAAATATAATATTTACATAAAATACAGAACTATTCATTCTATGACACCTTCTTATACTTATAAGTAGCAATAAGAAAAACGATAAATCCATAGCATGACAGGCATATTAATTCTCGAGATATATTCATAATTGTTGCTCCTTTTAGAAGTATCCCTCGAATAATTTTTATGTAATAAAACTGAGGATTAAGATAGTTCAGTTGCTGAGCCCATAAAGGCATACTTTCTACTGGTGTAAACATTCCACTCATCAGAATAAAGATCAATAAAAAGAAGAAACAGATGAACATGACCTGTTGTTGCTTTTCACTAATGGCGGATATCCATAAACTGATACCTAATAGAGGAATCAAATAAATCGCTGTTCCTAGAATCAGTGTTCCAATGTTTCCAATGATAGGTTGCCCAAAAGCTATTCTTGCCATAAACAATCCCAACAAGAGGTCTACAATACCGATGATTAAAAAGGGGATTAATTTTCCAGAGATAAATTGATATTTCTTGATCGGAGTAACGTTGATCTGCTCAATTGTTCCCATCTCTTTTTCTCTTACAAAGTTCATTCCAGAGAGCATCATTCCTACTAAAGATATTAGTATAGCTAAGATACCTGGTGCCATATAGAACTTGAAGTCCATCTCAGGATTATACCAATATCGGAAAGAAAACTCTAAGCGATGAAACGATATTCCTTGATCTTTCACCTCTGTTAGAAACCTTTGCCATTCGTTTTCAAAATAGCCCTTAATCATCTCTGCATTGTTACTATTCACAGCATTAATAGACACTTGAGGATAGACCTTCGCTCCTTTTTCAAGATCACGTGCAAAATGTAATGGAATTTCAACGACGGCATCTAAATGATGGTTATGCAGTTGTTCTATCGCATCTGAAGAGGCATCGAGTGATTGTAAATAAAAACAGTCAAGCCCATCTATTTTGTTATAAAACTTTCGAGAGATTTCCGAATGGTCTTGATCTATATAACCAACATGCACTTCTTTAAGCTCAGATGTAGTTGCCCATACCAGTACAAGCATTTGGACTATGGGCATTGCAAATATTATCGGAAGTATCGCCTTGTTTCTTTTAATCTGAAGAAACTCTTTTTGTATGAGATATAGTATTATTTTCATTTTCTTAATCATCTAAATGCGTATTATATCTTTTCACACTTAATATCATAAAGAATAAGGTCATCCCCAATAGTATCAAAAACGGTTTTAATACTCCTACGATTCCTAAGCCTTGGATGACGACTCCCTTGAAACAAATTATAAACCATCGTGCGGGCATGATACTACTTATCAATTGTAATGGCCATGGCATATTTGCTATCGGAAAGATAAACCCAGATAGTAGCATTGTTGGCATTAAAAGCACAACTAATGAAAATAACATTGCTACAATTTGTGTATCAGCGACTACAGAAATAAATATCCCGATACTCAAAGAGAGTAAGACATACAGTAATATGATTGCAAATAACAGAAGATTACTACCTAAGAAAGGTAACCCAAATAGTACTTTACTCAAAAACAGGATAAGGACACCATTGGCCAAAGAAAGAACGAGATAAGGCGTAACTTTTCCTATGATTACCTCTAAAGGGCGTATAGGAGATATTAAAAGCATTTCGAAGGAGTGATTCTCTTTCTCTTTAGTTAACGTGATGGCCGTCATCATGGCTGAGATCAGTAGAAGTACCAATGCCATCACACCAGGAACAAACATATAAGTACTATTCAACTCTTCGTTATACACCATACGATATTGCGGTACAATATCTTTGTAATCAGCTAAAGAGAAATAATCTGAAATGACCGCATTGGTATAATTTAAAATCAATTGTGAAACTGTGGGATTCGATCCATCAAGGATGATAGATATCTCTCCACCTAATCGATTGGTCGTTTCCTTTTCAAGCTCTTTACCAAAAATAATAAGTTCATGAATTCGATTTTCTCGAAACAAAAGATCTGCATCACTAATCTTATCTACCGATATGATCTCTGAGAAATAAGTGGACCCTAATAGTTTATTACAAATATCATGACTCACTTGATCTTGTGTCATGTCTACCACACCAACCTTTATATTTGATATATCCGTTCGTATAACAAATCCAAAAAGAAGAATCTCTACTAATGGTATACCAAAGATCATAAATAAGGTCCGCTTATCTCGGAATATATGTGTGAACTCTTTTTTAATAAGTCCCCAAACTCTTCTATTCATATATTTTCATTTTCATACCCATTTAATAAGGGTTATTCTACATTACGAGCTAAAAGGACAAAAAGTTGATCTATCGAATCTACCTGATATTCTTTTTTAAGTTTCTCTGGCGCACCATAAGCAACCACTTCTCCTTGGCTAAGAATACATATTCTATCACAGTATTCGGCTTCGTCCATGTAATGTGTGGTGACAAATATAGTGATCCCCTTGGCTTGTGCCTGATATATCTGATCCCAAAATACTCTACGTACATAAGGATCAACTCCTCCGGTAGGCTCATCTAGAAACACAATTTTGGGGTCATGTATAGTGGCAAGAGAGAAGGCTAACTTTTGCTTCCACCCTAATGGGATATCCCTAACCAACTCTTTGCGATGCTCCCATAAGTCAAGATGATGAAGTATCTTCTCTCCTTTTTCTTTAATCATTTTCCGCGATAGACCATATATCCCAGCAAAGAATCGAAGATTCTCCCAAACCGACAAATCTTCATACAGAGAGAACTTCTGAGACATATATCCAATCACTTTTTTGATCTTCTCTGCTTCATGATACACATCATAGTCCAATACATTAACTTCTCCTGAAGTTGGAGATTGAAGTCCTGATATGATTTTCATCGCAGTAGTCTTCCCTGCTCCATTGGCACCTAGAAACCCAAATATCTCTCCTCTCTTCACATCAAAAGATAGAATCTTATTCGCATAAAATGCTCCAAACTTCTTACATAGGTTGGATACTTCTATTACATAATTATTCTGCACCTTCTTTTTCATCTATTAAGTGGAACATAAATATATCTTCTATATCGGGAGTAACCTGAGAGATCGTGGTCATAGGAAAATGTTCTTTTTGATATTGTTCTACATGTTTTATCGCATTCCTAGAACATATTACTCTTATTTTCTTCCCAGAGAGATAAGCATAAAGATCAGGAAATCTTTTTAATAGCTCCTCTTTGGATTGATATATCGCTGTAGAGCGTATCCCTTGTAGTTCTAAAAAAATGACTCCTCTATCTTTAAGAACTAATTCTGATGGAGTCCCCTGCTCGAGAACTTGCCCTTTATGTATTAGCAATATTCGATCACAAATACTCGCTTCATCCATATATGGAGTTGAGACAACAATAGAGGTTCCCTGATTACGATAATTATAAAGAATATTCCAAAACTCTTTTCGCGAAACAGGATCTACTCCAGTAGTTGGTTCATCAAGCAATAGAAGAGAAGGCTGATTAACAAGAGCACAACAAAGTGCGAGCTTCTGTTTCATTCCTCCAGATAGTTTCCCAGCCTTTCTATCTTTGAATGGAGCAATCTGTTGATATATTGGATCAATTGCATCTTTACATTGATCAAAAGTTACTCCATGGATATCCATAAAGAATGATAAATTCTCACCGACACTCAGATCTGGATAGAGAGAGAATTGTCCTGGCATATATCCTAACTTCTTGCGAATAGGTAAGAAATCGGTTCTTACATTATCACCATCAATAAGTATCTCTCCTTCTTCCATCGTTTGAAGGGTTGCGATGGAGCGTAAGATTGTCGTTTTTCCAGAACCATCAGGCCCAATAAGACCTACAATCTCTTTTGGAGATGCTTCCATAGAGAAACGATTTACTGCAAGAAGATCTCCATAATGTCTCTTAAAATTCTTTACTTGTAGCATCTCTAATTTATTGGATATGTAACTCACCAGGCATACCTATTTTCATCTCCCCAGCTGGATTGACTACACGTATTTTTACGGCATAAACTTGTGCTACACGCTCTGCCTTCGTTTGAATAGTCTTAGGAGTAAATTCAGCTTTGTCTGAAATCCACGATATTGTACCATCCACTTTTTTCAAAACATCGCCTTTATCATATGCTACAGATACCATTTGACCTAACGTCACTTCGGACAATTGGTCTCCTGAGATGTATACTCTTAGAGTCAAAGGATTAAGTGAAGCTACTTTGTATATTGGTGTGCTATTCATTACAAATTCTGCAACTTCTTTATATTTATTCAGTACAGTTGCATTAATAGGGGCAGTAATTGTACATTTTCTCTTTTGATTCAACAGTAAATCTATCTGATTATTGATGGTCTGATTATGTTGACGCAAAGACTTAACCTCTAATTCTTGCTGCCTAAGACTTTTCTGTTGTAATAAAACATCTAAATCAATTTGATCTTTTTTACTATCTGTCACCACATCATCTTTATATAATTGATGTATTCTTCGTTGCTCATTTTTAGTTGTTACAATAGCATCTTTGGTCTTAGATATAGATAAATAAGCCTTTTCAATATTTGTATCAGTCACCTTTGATTGAAGCTTCATTTCTGATATTCTAATGGCCACATCACTCGTATCGATAATGGCTAGTGTATCCCCCTTAGATACTATATCACCTTCTTCTGAAGAGGTAAAGATAACATTACCTTGAACTTGGCTTGATAATACGATGTCATTTGCTTCGAAATTCCCGTATGCATCAGCACTCTTATCAGATGGTTTGCAAGCGATTAAAATGAGAGTGCAAAGAAATGTGAGAAATGTATATTTCATTATTTATGACTGTTTTAGAAAACGATTATAACTAAATATTGTTTTTAACTTCTGGATACGATGAAGCTCTTTACTTATTTCAGCTTCTAATGTATTATTCATTCCATCAACATATATCGAGAATGGAATTGTTCTTTGCTTCCACTGCTTTTGTAAATCTTCAGTGATCTCTTTACGAAGTTCAATTATCTCATGATCTTTTACTATTTGGTCTTCGATCATAAACAATCGACCTTTCATCTCTTTTAATCGCGCTTCTCGAAGCAACTCTTTCTGACTCTTTTTTACTTCAATCAGTTCGATTTGAGCTAATTGAAGTGATCTCTTCCTTTGGGTATTTTTCCAATCAAAAGGCTTCCAAGTAATGCCAACTCCCACATAGTAATATGGATTAAAGCTATTGTCTAAAAAATTTAGGCCTGGACGACCATAGCCTCCCTTACCAAAGGCATTGATCTTTGGTATTAAACTCTTTCCTATAATTTCTGATTGTCTCAGATATTTAGATTGCTGAAGAGACATCATTAAAATGTCATTTGGAGTGTTATTACTATTGTTTAAGGTGATTATGGGAAATGAAAATCCATCATGTTTCGGATCAAACACTTTTCCACACAGGACAGATAATACATTACAAGAAGTACAATACTCCTGAAGCGCTTGATCTTGTTGTTGAATACACACCAATCTCTGTACTTTTATTTCATTCTCTTGCAACCGAATCGCCTTTCCTTGTTTTACTTGAGCTGAAATGTCACTTAATACAATATCCATCGTTCTCACCTGCTGTTGGTGAAGAAGATATTGTTGCTTAGAAAACAGTATCTGGCAATATACCTGCTCCACTTTTTGGTCTAGACGATGTAATTCCATTTCATAATCCAAATGACGAATCGAATCATTGAGCGTATTTATTTCTGTTTGTAGTTGTCTGACCCCTCCTTCATAAATATTTTGATTTAGCTCAACAAATAGTTGATATTGATCTTTCGAGAGATCTGGAAAAGAAAATGAAGAAGATGGTTCACCCATAGATACGACATCAGATTGATAAGAAACCTGTCCACGTAATATTACAGATGGATATTTGTCATATTTCACCAATGACATCTCATTATTAAGAATAGAAGTAAATATACTTTGAGATTTAAAAATTGGGAATACCTCATGAGACCAACTCCTACATGCTTCTAATGTGATTGTTTCAGCATTAGCAAAATTGCTAAGCAACAGACACATCAGCGATGTTTTTAATAACCTTGCTTTCATTCAAATTTCTTATTTAATATTCAATGTTTTTGAAATGACACCTGGTCTACTATTAATAAATTCCCTAAACGAATTTTCATTCTCATCAAAAAATAGATGACTTAATAGTGGTTTAGCTAAGAATGGAAATACTGACATCCCTATTAAATTCACAAACATATGAAGCCCATCGAAAGTACCTCCATCAACTTCTGTACTAAGTAAATTTCGAACTTTTTGTATTTTTTCACTCAATTGATCCAACGCTTGTGTCAATCGTTCTGGATTATCATGAATTTCATTCATAATAAATAGAGGTAGCTTAGGGTGTTTCTCAATCATTTCTGTATACATTCGAACGACAGTTTCTATTTTTAGCGCATTTGTATCTTCTGACTCAAGAATGCTGATTATTTTAGAAGCAATTTGTCCCATCAAATCTTTCACCACTTCATCATACAATTTCTCTTTACTTCTAAAATAATAATGTAACAACGCTTTATTTATTTCAGCGACATCTGCTATACGTTGCATCCTTGCCCCAGAATATCCCTCCTCAATAAAAACAGTCCTTGCTACTTCAATTATTTTACTTTCTACATTATTTACCATACACTTTAACCATTTAGTTAAACTATATGGTAAACATATAAATATATTTTCATTTCTCAAAATTTCACACTTTAGATACTGAACACTGAACTAAACAATTAGTTGAGTGGCAATTTAAGGAGATATAGCTAAATGCCTGATTACCAGAAGTAATAAATCTAACTCTTTCCCCCAAACACCAGATTTGACAGTTAATAATGAAAAACATCATTTATATTAGGACTAACATCTGAAGTAAATTATCAGATCCTATTTACTCAAAAAGGAATAATCTAACGAAAGAGATACTCATAGAATTACCATAACTTGTTTCTCAATTACTAAAATTGAGAACGATGGCAGTGGAACAGTTCGATGACATAACTGTATAAAGGATTCAAAAGCATTATTAAGTTACATGAAAGATGCATTTTATGTATTCAAAATCTTTGACCATACCATATCTTCAGATGTTTATAAATATCCTGAAGTGCATCTCAATTAGATACTTAAGAAGTATTTAAAACCTAAAAGAGTTTGCTATTTACCGTTCCGGTATATATACGATTAATCGCGATCATTTATGTGAAGACGTTGAAAAAGGATGATGGGTCGCACATTTATATCTTTATCAATAAATGTCCAGTTTATCAAATACAAAGTTAAATAAAATATTGACCTGAAATTACATAATACTTTAGTTCGAATGTGTCTGAGATAAAACATGAGGGGCGAATATTTATAATGATTCTCCCCCCCTAGATCTAATAATATTTTTTGATTAAATTACACATTTAATATTTCCCCTTCAGATTTGGCGACAATAACAGCCCCACAAGAATCACTCCAAACATTTGTTGCAGTTCTGAACATATCAAGTAGACGATCGACTGGAAGAACAACAGCTACGAGTTCTATAGGTAGATGTAATAGATCCAATATAATTGTAATAACAACCAAGCTACCCATGGGTATCGCTGCAGTTCCAATACTCGTTAATAACGCAGAAATAAGGATGATAAACTGCTGATAAAAAGTAAGATCAATACCTCTCACTTGTGCTACAAACATTACTACAGCACATATATATATAGCTGTTCCATCCATATTTACTGTTGCACCAACAGGGAGCGTAAAATTAGTTATCTTAGAAGAAACTCCTGACTCCTCATGTGTCGCCTCCATTGTCATTGGTAAAGCAGCTGCACTAGAAGCAGTTGAAAAAGCAGTTAAAAGTGCTGTACTCATATTATCAAAGTGCTTTACTGGATTCGCTTTACCTATAAATCTAACCATTAAAGGAATTACAATAACAAAATGTACAAACAGGGCTGAAAGAACTGTTACCATAAATATTCCTAAACTAGAAAACATCCCCGCGAGATCATCTTGATCTGCCACCACCTTTGATATTAAACCAAAAATACCATAAGGAGCTAATTTAATGATAAACATAGTAATCTTCATAAATAGCTCAAAAGAAGCATCTAGAATGCCTATCAACATATCTGAATCTTTTTTTCTTAATTTAGGAATAAAAATCCCTATAACAATTGCAAAGAAAATAATAGATAAAAGTTCACTATGATAGAACGAAGTAAAAATGTTATCTGGCACAATATGAAGCAGAGTGTCTCCTATACTCCCAGAATTAGTGGACGAAATTTTCTCAACAAGCTCCGTATCTGCACCACTTGAGGATACTCCGACTCCAGGTTTTAATAAATTAGAAAATAACAATCCACCTACAATCGCAAAAATACTAGTCGTTAAATAATATAGTATTGTCTTGAATCCAAGACGTTTAAATCCTTCTGTTTCTCCTAACTTTGCGATTCCAGATGCAACAGAAGTTAATACTAATGGAATTACAATCATTTTAAGAGAACGTAAAAAGATATCTCCCATCCAACTAACGTATACAACATATTCTTTTAAGAAATAGCCAAATAAACCTGATAGAACCAGGGCAATTAAGATTTGCCAGTGAATTGATAATTTTATCTTTAACATGCGTTTTTTACTTTAAATATAATACAAAATACACCTTAATTCCAATAAATTTAAAACTAATACTCGTTTATTAAAACGGCAACCATCAATATGTGACATATTGGCATACCATAATCTACCATGGTCGAATAACCATAAGTTATAGTTCATAGCCTTCCAATTAGTATAATGTTCCATCCTATTTTTGGATAAATATCCAGAAATACTTTTTGTGAATATTTATCCAAAAATAATGAGAATCAGAAAAGTATCGTTTAGTAATGATAAATAACGAATCTTTCAAATATCATAATAGGTCATTTATATTCAATTTGCTTAGTTTGTAAAACTACACGTAGTTAATAAAATCAATGTTGAACTCGAATAGAAAGTACTACCATAATATACCAAATAAAAAAGCAGTTACTCCTGTTAGAATAACTGCTTATCTTTTAAAATTAGAATGTCTTTTAAAAATAGAATGTTTTAGCTTGGGTTTTATTCTTAACTTTCTTTTTCTCCACACGATTCGGCTCATCAGATAAATCAAGTCTTTTTTCAAGACTTACCATCAATGTTGTTAACGATCGTGAGAATCTAGGTCCTTTCCAACTATTGGTATTAGTAATCACAGCATATGAGATACCATTTTTTTGTTGTTTTAATAAAGCTTGTGTACCTGGCATACTACCGGTTCGAACTAAATTCCCATAATAGTCAATACTTCTCCATCCCAGAGGATCGAAACCGTTACGGGGTTTTGACATCTTTTCAATAAACGATTTTGATAATATATCAGGATAATCTTCTTTCCCATCTATTGATAGAGATAAGAGAAGTAAATCTGATGGAGAACTAATCCATCCACCAGCAGAATTTAATAATGGAATATTATTCCCTCCATTTGATTTATATACTAATTGATTACTTCCATCATAGGACATAACTTCAAATGCCCCTTCTGGTTCATAATACTTAGTTTCATTATCGTACTTTAAATCAGAAAAGCTCTCTCCTATCTTCATGTCCAATATTCCCGAAGGATATAAAACATACTTATTTATATACTCTTCGTAAGACATCCCAGTAACATTTTCAATTACCTGTCCTAAAATAAAATACCCTAGATTTGAATAACAGCAACGTGATCCTGGAGTAAAATGTAGTTTTCTTGATGTTACATATTTTAACATCGCATCTGCATTACATGGAGGGGATGCTCCTACTTTTTTTGCGACTGCAATTGTGTTGAACATTGGATCGCCATATCTCTGTGTCCAACCTCCTGAATGTTCTAATAAATTTCTTACTGTAATATCATCAAGACGTTTATCTTTATATGGCATATAGGTTGTATCACTAATGATACCTTGAACTCCAAATACCTTTTGATCTAATGTAACTTTATTTTCATCACATAGTCGACCGATACCAACAGCAGTAATCAATTTAGAAACACTTGCAATCCTAAACAGTGTTGATGTTTTCACTGAATCTTTGTTCAATGTATCAATCACGCCAAAAGCACGAGAATAAACTACTCTTCCATCCTTAGAAAATGCTAACGACAATCCATGCATCTCTTCTCTCTCCATGAAACGAGAAACTAGCCTATCAATAAAATTTTGATCTTTCTCCGTAACATCAATTGGGGACGAAATAAACGATGTAGTAGAAGATAAAATGTCCTCACGATGAAGCTCACTTCCCTCCGACCCCGTAAAAAACAGATAGGGATACAAGAGAAAAATGGACAAAAACGTAAAAATCAGCACTTTATTCCTAGATCGTTTCTTTTTCATCTAATTTGTCAAATTGAACAAGGGAACAAATATACAATTTATTCCCTTATTTCATAACTTTTAAAGTATCAGTCCACCAATCAAATCTTTTGTAGACGACATTTCGTGTTCTTTCATATATACCTCAATTCCCTCAACCACCTTAACCGTAACTTGAGGATCAATAAAGTTTGCAGTACCTAATTGAACCGCTGTTGCTCCTGCTAGCATAAACTCCACTGCATCTTGGGCATTCATGATCCCTCCAAGACCAACCACTGGAATATTAACACTATTTGCCACTTGCCAAACCATTCTCAATGCAACAGGCTTAACTGCAGGCCCCGACAACCCTCCGGTGACAGTTGATAAAAGTGGTCTACGACGATTCGTATCAATAGCCATTCCTAAGATAGTATTAATCAAAGAAACAGAATCTGCTCCAGAAGCCTCAGCACTTCTTGCTATTTCTGTAATATCTGTCACATTCGGAGATAACTTAACCATTAAATGCTTCGAATACACTTTACGAACTGCTGCAACCACTTTTTCGGCAGAAGCACAACTCGTACCAAAAGCCATTCCACCCTCTTTAACATTAGGACACGAAATATTCAACTCTATTGCATCAATACCATCTAATCCCTCTAAGTACTCCGTACAAGAAACATAATCTTCAATTGTTGAACCTGAAACATTTACAATTACTTTAGATTGGTATTTGGTCAACGTTGGATATATTTGATCAACAAAATATTTTACCCCTTTGTTTTGTAGGCCAACAGCATTTAACATCCCTGATGGAGTTTCAGCCATTCTAGGATACGCATTTCCTTCCCTGTGGTGCAATGTAGTTCCTTTAACAACAAAACCTCCTAAACGATTTAAATCAATAAAATCATCAAATTCAGTTCCATATCCAAAAGTACCCGAAGCAGTAAGAACTGGGTTATCTAACACTAGACCATTTCCTAAATCAACATTTAAATCTACCATTTTAAATCAGCAATATTAAAAATTGGACCATCTGAACAAACACACTTATGACCTTCGTGAGTATCTGTAACACAACATAAACAAACGCCGAAGCCACACCCCATCATATTCTCTAGTGACACTTCGCAGTACACTTGCTTCTCTTCTGCAAGTTTTGCAATGCTTTTCATCATTGGCTCTGGTCCACAACAGTAGATTCGGCCTACGTCCTGTAATCTCTCTTTCATAAATGAATGATCAGTAACGTACCCTTTTTCACCTACCATTCCATCTTCTGTCGTAGTTAAAACATTTCCTACTTCAGCATAACGATCAAGAAGAATTTGATCCTCACCTTTTCTTGAACCTAAAAGAATATTAATATCTGAAGTGATTGGTTGCAACACTTTAGCTAAATAAAGCATCGGAGCAATACCAACTCCTCCTCCTACTAATAGCACTTTTTCTCCTTTATTTGGCATAGTAAAACTGTTACCAAGGGGGAAAATCGTATCTACAAGGTCTCCCACTTCAACTTCTTTCAATGCAGCACTACCTGGACCTACTGATTTAATCAGTACATCTAATGTATTATTGCCATAATTAACATCATGAATTGAGAATGGGCGACGAAGAAAGACGTCTTTTGATTTTTCTACATTAATCGAGAGGAACTGTCCAGCTTGGACTTCAACAAGAGGAACAGGAGATTTTAAAGACAAAATAAAGTTATCTTTATTAACAATCTCTTTCTTTTCTACAACAAGGCGTTGAACGGTTTTATTCATTCGAAAACTTTTGAAATATAAGTATTATTCCAATTCTGTGGACAAATCCATAGAATTCTTCTTTTCGAAATGCGAATATACACTTTATTTTAACGGGGACTATACTCTTTGAAAGTATTATCGTCATAAAAAACTATAATTCGCTCGACTCTTTGTCTCTTAGCATTCTTAGGAGCTCTATTATCTACTATATCTAAGGCTCCAAATAGATCTAGGGACAAATCTTCTTTTTCATTTTTCACCTCTAAACCTCCCATATCTCCATCTCCCGATATAAACCATTTAATATTTATCTCTGGGAAAGCCTGTATAAGTTTTTGACAAAAAGCAAAGCTCGGCATATTACGACCACTAACAAGGTGTGATATACTAGACTTTTGAACGCCTAATTGTTCTGAAAATTCAGAAATAGACAACCCATATTGTTCCAAAATAACTTGTATTCTCTCTTTCATATCCATATTACAGATGTATACTAACTCATTCATATTTTAGGAAGTACTAACTTCGATTATACGAAATTACCGTTTACAAGTTTAAACTGCAAATATTTCAAGCTAAAACATTATTACCTATTTATTATCAGATCTATTTAAACTATTTCATCAAGAACCTTACGTATGTAAAGTGATATTTCACATAGGGATTATAACCAATTGATTAATAGGAATTTTAAAGTATTACTCTGTAGCTAACCTATTCTTTTTACACAATTGTAACTAACCATATAAATAAACTTATAGTAAAACATCATGTAACTACATCTAAAACACTGATAATCAAAAGAATGTACATGAGAGGCATGTGATAATATACAAATGTAACACTCAGTCCTAATATACTTTCTAATGATTTAAGACAATTTGATTACATTTGTGAATGGGTCTTGTTTGATCCTTTATTGTATACACATGTAACATTATTTCTCTTAGGAGGAAGTTGAATGATTATTCACATTCGTAAACTAATTAAACTCCACCTCTACCCTATGAGCAAATGTGTAGAGAAGATGATCATGATGCAAAATGGAAAGATAAAGACATGAAATGCTTGGCTTATTGATGTACAATGACACACAACACTGAAAATATGCGCTGTATATAATGTTTTAAAAGCTGGCTAGAGCAACTATATTACCAAAGAAGAGGTAGTTGGGTTAATTTCGCGGAAGAATAAAACCTACAGAATCCAGATAATAAAAGAAGGCAAGTTGATTGTACCCTTCCCATGCCATCAGGGAGTATATTTAGAGGGGCTCTGCAAGTATACAGAAGACGAATTGTATATCCGTCACACCTCTTTGTATAAATCAAAATCCTTTATTAGTTCTGCTTGATGCTGCAGTAGCTCATTGTCTCTGATTCTCCTTCCATTTATCTCTAGATTTAAATAATAAGTAACGACTTCTTGCAATAAATTGTTTTTGAGTACCCCCCCTTAGTAGTAAAGGGTATACTTTTATCCTTCTGCTTTAGCAAATCTGATCGGGTAATTCTATTTATCAAGGCGGTCCAAGAAAGTTCAATTCTCATTGTACAGACCACATCTAGAATAATATCTTTCACACCTCACCTAGTTCTTTCAACTATAGCAACAATAGTTTCTTCTTGTCCCATTGTCCCATTGCCTCATTGTTGGTAAGAATTTCATATAGCTCTTCTTATGAAGGCTTATTTCATTCAGGTTTAGACGTTCATACAATAATAGGTAAATAGAAGCCACTTATCTGATTGATCTTTTAGATCTCTTCGATGATCGTCTCTAAAATGGTTCTTATATTGTACTCTAAATGGATGCCATAGAACTACTCTAAGCTATCTCTAAGGATCAGGGATGAATCAAGATAAACGACATGATTTCTCAAAGAAAGTGTAAGTTCTTTTTGATACCATGTCGTTTAATAGAGACCAAACAAAGGTTTGGTCTGGGGAAACTTAGTAGTTGGCATGGTTAAACGACTGTATATTGGAATCTAATAACATGGTCCATGAACGAATAAAATTAAAATGGCTATTGTTAATTCTACAGAATTTACTTTGTTGTTGAGTGTCAAATAGCTTTTAATTAAGGAATAACCTTTGGGGGTTATTCTAGGTAACTTGACTCGGGTAATTACTTTTCTCTTGCTCTAATGGCCCCATTCCCTTGTCTGATATGTAGAAATAGTGATCAGTCTAGAAGTGCCGAATCATGAATGATTATCACGAAAGTAAATCCCATTGATGATAAACTAACATCAATGGGATTTACTTGGAATTCTTATCTTTCTCGTTTAAAAATATATCAACTTGTATTACTTCCAATATTAATGACATTAAATTAGTGGAAAATCTATTACATAGATAATTGTGAACCCAATGCTTTCATAATATGGTGAAAATAATTAATCCTACAAAAGACTCCTCCTCCTATTATATTGTTTAATCTCTCAAATACAACAAATTATATTTAAATGAAAAAAGTGTAATTCCCTACATCATGAGAACTACTCTTTAAAAATCCATAGTAAGGAAATGCACCTCAACAAAAATATAAACCTTTGTCTCATTTCGACAAAATAAATCAAAATTCGAATGTCATCGTGATAGGACTAGCTCTATTCTTTACCTTGCGTTAGGTCAAATTGAATTTGGTTGGACAGTGAGTCCATCGAATATCCTTTCCAGACTCTTGTTCTTTTTATATCTTTCTCGGATATCTTACCTAAAAAAACAAAAACAATTTCATCCTGCTCAGCCCTCAATGCATACCTTCTTACAAAATGGACATCCATAGCTTCAAGCTGAAGTTCATTGCCAATCCAGCCTGAAATAAGTTTTTTTACTTCATCTTCACTCCCAACCTTACACACAAACGATGTACTCGAAGCATTCGGATTTGGTAAAAAATAGACTGATCTCTCATCATCCCACAAATATAACCTTACTTGGAGACATTGAGGGGTAAATCGACCTTTTACAAGTTTCATTTCCATACTTAAATCATAAAACTCAATACTAGAGAAACCTCTTTTTGCCATCCAGCGATTCTTTAGTACTACAAATGCAAAATATGCGACGATCATTACATAAAATAGTATCCCACTAATAAAGCCCCACCACTCACTCGACATATAGTATGCTGAGTATACAGTCATAATAATATGTACAAGCATCAACCAAAACAGAGGTCGAATCATCTGAATCATATTATGTTCTTGCTCCTTTCCCACATCAGCAGGCATAAAGCGGCGAGACATCATTAATAGTAGGTTTTTCGAAGTAAACAGGGAAATCCCAAGTATAATTAGCAAGAAGCTCTCCATAAAGGCTGGCTTCAGTTTAAAAAACACATCATCATGCGTGATCAAAGACAGTGAAGAGAAAAGAATCAATATTCCAGTATCTAACAATATAAATCGATCCCATTTGTGATCTTTAATATACACAATCAATAATTCTATTACTCCAATTATCAAGGCTACGACAACTCCAACTTGTGGCCCCCATATGGCATCTGCGATAATAAATACCACCAGAGGAATCAACCCTGGTAAAATCTTATTAAACACTTCTTTCATGAATAAACTCTATTTTAAAAAAAACCTGTTATTATTATAACCATTATAGCCTCAACACTGGTGGTTTAAAAGACCACGAATGCTGAAGTCAACACCATTTATTTTACCTTCCCCTTTACTTCAATAAAAAATACCAATGTTTGAAAAGGTCCAATTAGTCCTGCTCCATGCATTCCATAACCATGACGTGAGGGAATCACAACTTTTGCTCTCTCTCCAACATGCATATGACACAACGCTATTTGAAAGCCAGAAATAATTCCAGTAAAAACATTTGGATTCTTCTCGAGGTCGACAATCTTTAGTTGAAATGGTGCCCCTTTGTTTTCTCCAGTCGTATAGATAAAATTCCCATCAAATGGTTTACTCTTTAACTGCACTCCATCACTAGCTTCGTAAAAAAGATATCCTTCATAATAGATTTCGATATTATCACCATCTTGAATGGCATCTTTCACCTCATCTTTGGATTGGGTTTCATCAGGGAACACATAAACACCATCATATACAGGAATAGCATCTTTATGATACTGATTCAAATAGGTGTCTCTAATCTTCACCTCATATTTTTTCATCTCTGAATAATCAATAGACAACTCATTCTCTTCTTCTTGACACGCAGTAAACATACCTGATGCAATAAATAAAAGTGTAACAACAAAAATGGTATTACTTAATCTTATGTTCATATTTTTAAAATTTTAGAGACACCATTCAAACTTCCTGAATATGAAATATAGTGAAAGCTAATTAAACTTCAAGCAAAAAAGAGAAGCAACCTTTTGCCTCTCTTTTTTTTATTCTCTATATGATAGTTTTGATACTATTCAATGATAGGCTCTTTACCTGAATCACCCACTTTTGCTTTTACTTCAATAAAGAATACAAGTGTTTGATAAGCACCAATAGAACCCGAACCTCTGTAACTATATGCCTGTGAAGATGGAATTACCAACTCAGCTCTTTCACCAACATGCATATTGGCTAAAGCGATGTGCCATCCAGAAATTTCCGGTGTATAGGACGTTGGGAATAATTCTTTGTCAACAACAGTCACTTCAAAAGGATCATATTTCTCTGTTCCCATTTCATAGTTAAAATTCCCATCAAAACGTTTCTCTTTTAACTGAACTCCATCGGCTCCGTTTTCTAGAAGATATCCCTCATAATAAACTCGAACAACATCTCCATTCTTAATTACATCTTTGATTTCCTCTTTTGGCTGGTCTTTATCCGGGAAAATATATACTCCACGATAAACAGCTTCAGCTCCCACATGGTAACGATCTAGATATCCTGTTCTCAGTGCTAGTTCTTCATCACGCAATTTTTGATTGGTAGTTTTTTTACACGAAAAAAACGTCGCCAACATAGCTATCATCAGAAAGCCAAAGGTTCTATTCAATTTTATTGTTCTATTCATCTATTTAAGCTTTTGCATTTCTTCAATCAATAATTCTTTATAATCCTCTAAAACGTTTTCAAATTTGAGTATCGTCTCTTGCAACGACAAATTACTCCTGCCTCCTGCAGCATTCAAATGACCACCGCCACTGAAATACTTCTCTGCAATCTCATTTACAGGAAAATCACATTTTGAACGGAAAGAGATCTTTATAAAGCCATCTTTTTCCATGAACAACACGGCACAAACCATGCCACTAATCTGCAATGATTCATTCACAATTCCTTCAGTATCTCCCGATTGAAATTTAAAACGTTTCAGCTCTTCACTTGTTAGTGCTATATGAGCCGTGTGCATTCCATCCAAAACCACCATCTTTTCAGAAATAGAATACCCCATTAGTCTTAAACGATTTTCACTAAACTGGTGAAAAACTTTAGAGTAAATATAATCTTTATCCACCTTCTTTGACATCAAAAGTCCAACCACTCTATAAAGATCTGGATTCGATGAATTATGAGCAAATCCACCAGTATCTGTAAGAATCCCCATGAATAGTGAAGACGCGCTCACCTTCGACATCTTTTCACTCCAGCCACAAGCATAGATAAAATCCACAATCAATTCACAAGTAGAACTTGATGTAGTATCACTAAACATACAAGTCGCAATATCCTTTGGGAAAGGATGATGATCAATCATAATGGAAGGTGTCTTCAAGGAGATCAAGGTCTCCTCCAGATTACCAGCACGCTTCAAGTCATTAAAATCAAGATATATCAATAGATCAGCCTGACGAACAATACGTTTGGCTTTTGCATTTTCCCATTCGGCAATCACAACCTGCTTACTCGCATCTGTCCACTTCAAATATTCAGGGAAATCCGTTGGTGAAACAATAGTTACTGATTTACCCAACTCCTTCAAAACATAATACAGCCCAATCGATGCCCCCATGGCATCACCATCTGCATTAGTATGAGGAACGATCACAATACTATTATTTTCTATTATTAAACTTTTAGCACTATCCAACGATAAGCATTCGAATCTATTCATATTCTTTTTTCAAAATATTATACCAACAAATATAAAAAAGTTCCTTTGTAGTAACGATTTTTCAACTCTATTTTTTTATTTTTATAAGGCTATAATAAAAATACCACACATGAATATGCACAAAGGAAACATTACATTAACCATGATTAAACCAGGAGCGGTAAAAAAAAACCATATTGGGCCCATTCTTGGTATAATTAATGAGCATGGTTTTGTTATCAAAGCCATGAAACTAACTAGATTAACCGTAGATCAAGCGAAGAAATTTTATGCCATCCACCAAGGGAAGCCATTCTTTAATGATTTGATTACCTTTATGTCTTCGGGACCAATCGTTGCAGCAATACTTGAGAAAGAAGATGCCGTGCAAGAATTTCGTGATTTAATCGGAGCTACAGACCCCGACAATGCAAAGGACGGAACCATTCGAAAACTTTTTGCTGAATCGCTATCAAAAAATGCAATTCATGGCTCTGACTCTAATGAAAATGCTCTAATCGAGTCCGCTTTCTTTTTTAGTCAACTCGAACAATTTTAATAAAAAAGATGGGGGTATCCAAAAATGGACATCCCCTTTTTAAATATCATCAAAACATTAATAATCAACTGGTTATTTTTATTTAGTATTTACTAGTCAGATCAGCTTCAATCCGGATAATCATTGTATAGTAATTCCATTTTCCGAATGTTTAGATCAATAACGACTCACTCCTTTGATTTACACTTTATTCGCCTAAAACGCTATTTGGTAGACAAAAGGCGGATTTGCTCAGGATTTACCTATGACTTTATTTTTGTCAAATTCAATACAAAGACCATGAAGACCAAAGATAGTTGACTGCCATTATACTCTATGCATTGGAGTAATTGAGATGAATAATAAGTAGAACTGGCCTATAAATCAAAGATCTACAACAGGTGCTAGATGCTTGTTGTATAGCAGACTACCAGTAGAAGAGTTTGATGATATATACAACCCCATGAACTTAGTTAATCTGCTATCCATTCCGAGAAACTTAAAGAAAGATACAAAAATCATCATGCTTGTATCGGTAAGATAAAACTAGTATTTACTATGATCGCATTTGGATTATATATATCCAAATTGTTCAAACGAGGACTTAAATATCTATGGAACTCAAAGTTACGATCGTTATATCAACATATAGTTATCACTGAAGAGTGGAAAATCTG